>JBIIFQ010000089.1:0-5097 GCA_044237235.1 Rickettsiales bacterium | reverse complement strand
GAAATATTCTTTTTGTTAATTTCAGTAAATTTTTCAGATTTTTCTTGCAGAATTTTATTGGCGATATTTTCAAAATTTTGACGCGATATTTTGTGGAGCTCTTCAATTTCTTTTTTATGATTTTCAAGTTTTTCTTTTAAAAATTTTATCTCGGAATGACAATTTAAGTTTTCACGCAAATAATTTTTATTTTCGTCAATCGTTTTTTGAATTTTTTCTTCAAAATCGGTAAATTTTTTCTCGGATTTTTCTAAATTTTTTTCCAGATCTTCGTAATGAGCGTGAAGTTCTGAATTTTTCTTTTCTAATTCATCTTTTTTGTACGAAGTTTCACGCAGAAGATTTTCATATTTTTGCGCTTCATGATTTTTGTTGTCAAACTTTGCTTGTGCCACCGCTATATTGCTTGCTAAATCGGCATTTTGTTGCTTGAGATTTTCAAAACGAGTATGAGCCACATGATTTTGACGAAAAATATATGCCAGAGCACTGATTAGTAAAAAATTTACAAATAAAGATAGAATAAGAAACATAAATTACATATTTTTAAAGCTGGTGCGAAAATAAGAGTAGCCAGTAATTATTGTCAAAATTGCTGCCGAAGAAAATAAAATTTTTGCCAAAACTCCAATTACTGAAACCAGCAAATATTTTACATCAACTTCAATATAACCACCAAACCATTGATAAAGAACATAGGCTGAACCGTTGTCTCCCAACAGCAAACCCCCTATTCCAAACATTTGAACCGCAGTTTTATATTTTGCCAAAGTGCTTACAGGCACACGAATATTTACTTCCGCTAAATATTCACGAAGTCCCGAAACTAGAACTTCACGACAGATTATAACAAGTCCCGGAAATAAAATCCACGGATTTAATGGATTAAATTTTATTAACATAACAATCGCAACTATTACCAAAAGTTTATCAGCGATTGGATCGAGGCATTTACCAAAATTTGATTGAGCCTTCATCGAGCGCGCAAAATAGCCGTCGAAATAATCGGTGATGGCCGCCACACCGAATAAAAATGCAGTAATTACATTTGAAAGCATTCCTGGAATATAAAAAGCCAAAACCAACAGGGGGATAATGAATATTCTAAGTGCCGTGAGAAAATTTGGAAGTTGTTTCATTAAAAAAATTGTTAATTATATTATTTATTCAAACATTTTTATCTCAAAAAATAAAAATATCAATTATTTAATTATATAAAAACTTTTAATAATTAAATTTATTGCGAAGTTTTATTGGTAATTACTTTTTCGATTTTCATTTTTGCCTCTTCTAACCTTGAGGCGCAATGCTCTTTTAAAGCACTTCCTTCTTCGTATAGCTCAATCATTTGATCAAGATTAATTTTTTGCGAAGAGAGAATTTGTGAAATCTCCTCGAGTCTTGCCATTGAATCTTCAAATGACATTTTATTAATTTTTTTAACGACGTTTTTTTCAGGAATATTGCTCATAAAATATATTTTTAATCTTGATTTTTTTCTTCGAATAAAGGTAATTCAACACCAATTTTATCGGTTAATCGAATTGGGTATTTATCAGAAAAACACGCATCGCAATATTGCGGATTTTCGTTATTTCGATTACTATTGGCAATGGCTTTGTAAAGCCCGTCAATCGATAAATAACCCAAATAATCGGCACCGATCATTTGACGAATTTCTTCAACCGATAGATGTGAAGCGATTAAATCTTTTTTGTCTGGGGTATCGACTCCATAAAAACATGGTGAAATTGTTGGTGGTGAAGCGATTAGCATAAAAATTTCTTTAGCACCAGCATCACGAATTAATTGCACAATTTTTTTAGAAGTAGTGCCACGAACAATGCTATCATCAATTAAAATAACCCTCTTGCCCTTAATCGCCGTAAGGTTGGCGTTATGTTTTAATTTTACCCCAAAATGACGAATGCGATCTGTCGGCTCGATAAAAGTGCGTCCGACATAATGATTGCGAATAATTCCAAGTTCAAAAGGGATTTTTGATTGCGAAGCAAAGCCAATCGCCGCCGCCACTCCCGAATCAGGAACTGGAACGACCACATCAGCTTCAAGCTTAATCTCTTTGGCAAGTTGAGCACCAATATTTTTGCGCATATCATACACACTTTTACCCTCAACCACACTGTCGGGACGTGCAAAGTAAACATATTCAAAAATACAAAATTTTGGTGATTTTATTTCAAAAGGTTTTAAAGATTTAACGCCATTTTGATTAATTATAATCATTTCGCCATTCTGAATATCGCGTTCAAAAGTTGCACCAATAATATCAAAAGCACAAGTTTCGGAAGCAACTACATATGAATCGCCAAGACGAGCCAAACTTAGAGGGCGAACGCCATGCGGATCACGCAAAGCAATGATGCCATCCTTGTGAATTATCACCAAAGAAAACGCTCCTTCAATTTGCGAGGTGGCATCGATTATTTTTTCTTCCAGAGAATTTTTTTGACTTCGTGCGATTAAGTGAATTATAACCTCGGTATCCATCGTTGATTGAAAAATTGCTCCCTGATTAATAAGTTTTTTTCGCAAAGTTAAGGCGTTAGTTAAATTGCCATTATGTGCCAGAGCTAGAAAACCATGACTTAATTCGGCATAAATCGGTTGATAATTACGCGCATTTTTTTTGCCCGCAGTTGAATATCGAACATGTCCAATCGCCGAATCGCCTTCAAGTTTTTTTAAAACTTTTTGCGAAGTAAAATTATCGGCAACTAAACCATCAGCAAAATGAAAATTGGCAAACTCGCCTTTCATGGCAACTATTCCCGCCGCTTCTTGACCACGATGCTGAAGGGCGTGCAATCCAAGAGCAGTGTTGACTGATGCATCTTTCGAGCCATAAATTGCAAAAACACCGCATTCTTCGTGAAGCTCATCAAACATAAATATTTAAAAAAAATTAATTGAAATTATTGTAATTGATCGTAATTATTTCGCGACATGAGATATTTGTAAACAATCATGTTTTCTATAATTCTTTGAACATAATTTCGTGTTTCAGAATAAGTTATTAACTCAATCCAATCAACTATTTTATTATAATCTTTTTCAAGTCGTGGATCGTAAAATTCATTAATCCAACGCTTAGTTGCATTTGGACCGGCATTGTAAGAAGCGATTGCCAACATTTCCGAGCCATTAAATTCATCGATTAATTTTTTAATATAAAAAGAACCGAGTCGAACATTATAATTTATATCGTGAGTTAATTTTTTTTGATCATATTTCACGCCCAATTCTTTAGCAACTAATTTAGCCGTTCCGGGCATTAATTGCATGAAGCCCAACGCTCCGACATGACTTACCGCCATTTGCGCAAAGCCACTTTCTTGTTTAATAATAGCATGAACCAAAGGAGCAAATTCATCATTCATAACTTCTTTGACAATTTGGAATTTTTCACGCACAAAAAACACATTTTTCTTCGAGGCAATGCGAGAAATTTTAGCATCAAGTTGACGATCTCCAATTTCGCCAACGATTTTCATAATAACCGCAATTTGACCTTCGGTCGGCGCATTACTAACAAGCCATTCGAAGATTTTTGAAGCGGAATCGCGATTGCCTGAAACCGCCAAAATATAGGCAATTTGTGCCGCTCGCGATTCAGAAATTTTGACAATATCGCGACCGGTAATTTCAGGACTTTTAGGTAAAATTATATCTTTTTCGGAGCCAAGCGGATCAAGGTTTTTATGTTTATGAATAGCAAGTTGCCCGTAAAAGAAAATTGGATAATTTGTTCCAGCTTTATATAATTCAATCGCCTTAGATTTTTGATTCATCGCCTCATAACACATCGCTTCCCAATAGATTGCCCTAGATAAAGTAACCGGTTGAACCACATTTTTTCGCATTTTTTGAAAATGAACTAAAGCATCTTCCGGTTCATCAAGAAAACGCAAAGCAATCCAACCCGCCGTCCACTCAGCCTCCCAAAAATCATTTGAGGTTACTGGCAAATTATGTTTAGATAAAATTTGATAGGCCTTTTTATATTGTTTTTGCTTAATCATCTCACGACCATAAAGCCTTCTGAAGCTCCACCATTTTTCAGGAAGTTTAAAATTTTCGGGCACATCAATTAATAAATCGACTATATCATCAACGCGATCTTTAGATTTAAACCAGATCATTCTTTTAAAGTTCAAAAGCTCGTTCGACCTTAATCTTCTAGGAATATCGAGAATTAAATTATCAATATAACGTGGAAATTCTTCAATTTTTGAAATAGTTTCAAATAGATTTTGGTAATCTTTGCCGACGTAATTCATTATTCTTGCGGCTTCAATTTTTTTGCCCTCCCACAATAATCTTTCGATTCTTTGCGAGTTATCACTTTCGGTTAAAATATCCCTATATTTCTCAATAAATTGTCTTTCAGCATCAATTGAAAAATTTTCTTTAACCCAAATTTTAGCGATTTCGGATTGAATTTTTTTACTTTGCGAATCTTTAATCTCTTGATCAGCTTTTTCAGTTGCGATTTTCAAAATTTTTGACTCGACAACGTAAAGCTTTGATTCTGTAGTCAAAGCCGGATTTGAATTAAAATAAGATTCGGTAAATTTGTAATCAACATTATTGGCGATAGCAACACGTTCAACATTTCTTCTCAAATCATTAATATTTGGCAAATAAGGATTATCAATAACAAAAGTCGAAATATCATTGAAAGAAGTTTTTTTGGAATCGATTTTACCGCTATATTTATTCCATAAAATAATATCAACAATCGCCTCAGCTAAGGAATTTTTTTCTTCGCCAATATTATTTTTCAAAACTTTTGCCAAATTCATCGCTTCTTCAAAATTATTTTTAGCTAACGCCGAATTAATATTTTGAAGGGTTTCTATATCATTTTTGGTAAATTTTTTCCACAATTTATCGGTTTTAAATTCATTTTCTTGAGCATAAGAAAATTCAATCGAAAAACAAGCTAAGAGAGCAATCATTAGAAGGTTTTTAATTAATTGCATCACTTGTTCATGTGTTTAAGTTGTGTAAACATTTAAAGAGTTTAAAAAATTTTTCGAACTTAAATAATAATTATTTTTTTTAAAAACTCAA
>JBIIFQ010000088.1:0-5105 GCA_044237235.1 Rickettsiales bacterium | reverse complement strand
AGCCAAGCATCCGTATGCATAACAATCGCCTCCATAAACTACGCCACCAATTTTTTGATATTTTGTTAAAGCGCAAATTTTTTCAAAAACTTCTTTGTTAAAATCTTTGAAGAAAAAAGGTGAGCTTGAACTTAAAACCGCTTCGGAAATTTTTTGACAATTACGAGTTTTAATTTTTACGCCGTTAAGCCAAGAACCTGAACCTTCTATTCCGATCCATCTTTCAGAATTTATCGGTTGATTAATAATTCCGAGTTGCACTTTTCCTTGAACAGCTAACGAAATTAAATTACCAAAAATCGGGCGTCCAACTATGAAAGAAGAGGTGCCGTCGATTGGATCGATAATCCACACATTTTCGGCATTTTCTTGGTGATTGCCATATTCTTCGCCGATAATTCCATGAGTTGGATAATTTTTAAAAATCGCCTCACGAATTTTTTCTTCAATTTCGCGATCGGCTTTGGTGACCGGAGAATCATCATCTTTGGCGACTTCGCCATTTTCAATGCGATAATATTTTTTGGAAATTTCGCTGGCAATATCAGCCAAGTAATTGGCAAAATTAATAATTTCTTGATTAAGCATAAAATTTTTCGTGAAAGTTATTTTTATTGGTTTAAAACTAATATTATAACTTAGAATTTTTTTTACCAGTTGTTAAAAATTTGTTTCGTTAAGTACGACATAATTTTGGATTTAAAAATAAATAATATTATTAAATTATGAAAGAAAGAATTGCAATAATTGCTGGCTACCGTTCTGCCATGGGTAAGGCAGGCGGAGTTTTTAAAAATCTTAGTGCCAGCGATCTTGGTGCTCGAATCGCCAAAGAAGTTATTTTGCGTTCAAAAATTGATCCAAATAAAATTGACGAAGCCATTATTGGTAATGTGGCACAGCCGGCGGATTCGGCAAATATCGCCCGAGTTATCGCTTTAAAAGCTGGAATTCCTGAAGGCACTCCGGCTTTTACCGTGCATCGTAATTGTGCTTCGGGCATGGAAGCTTTCACGACGGGGGCTTTAAAAATCAATAGTGGTTATGCTAATTTAATGTTGGTCGGTGGTGTTGAATCGATGAGTAATATTCCGCTTTTTTACGGCAAAAAAATGACCGAAATGTTTGCGCAACTCGCTAAAGCCAAAACTTTAGTAGAAAAAATACAAGTTTTAAAAGAATTTCGTCCAAAACATTTAACGCCAGTAATCGGCTTGCTTCAAGGCTTAACCGACCCAATTTCAGGTTTAATTATGGGTTGCACCGCCGAAAATGTTGCGCGTGATTTACATATTTCGCGTGAAGAACAAGATCAATTCGCATTACGATCGCATCAACTGGCAGAAAAAGCGATGGCTAATGGAATCTTTAAAGAAGAAATTATCCCAATTTTCAATAATGATGAAAAAAATTCTAAAATTATTGAAGAAGATGAGGGTGTCCGTAAGGGGCAAAAAATTGAAGATTTACAAAAATTAAAACCATATTTTGAAAAAGTTGCCGGTTCGGTAACGGTCGGCAACTCTTCGCAAATCACTGACGGCGCTTGTTTTGCAATAATCGCTTCTGAAAGTAATGCTAAAAAATTACAAGCCGAAAGCGGTTGCGAAATTTTAGGTTATTTACGTGATTTTGAATATGCGGGTCTTGATCCTTCGCGCATGGGACTCGGTCCAGTTTTTGCTTCCAAAAAATTATTTGATAGAACGGGATTAAAATTACAAGATTTCGATTTAATTGAAATTAACGAAGCCTTCGCTTCCCAAGTCATTGGCTGTGTTAAGGCTTTCGAATCGCCAGAATTTTGTCATAAATATTTTGGTTTAAATGAAGCATTTGGTAAAATTAATTATGATATTTTGAATGTAAATGGTGGAGCGATTGCTTTGGGACATCCCGTCGGCATGTCGGGCGCCAGAATTTTAATTCATGCTTTACGTGAATTAAAAAGACGCGGTAAAAATCGCGCCTTAGTTTCGATTTGTATCGGAGGCGGGCAGGGTGGTGCTTGCGTCGTTGAGGTTAATTAAATAAATATTTTTATTGATTAATAATTATTTTCATCAAAAAATATCAACATCACTTAATTTAAAAAGAATTTAAATAAAAATAATAATAACAATAATATATAAATTTATGAATATCGATAAAATTTCTATTGGCAAAGACGCTCCGAATCAAGTAAATGTTATCATCGAAGTGCCGATGAACGCCGATCCGGTAAAATATGAAATGGACAAAGAAAGTGGAGCGATTTTTGTCGATCGTTTTATCGCAACGCCAATGTATTATCCATGCAATTATGGCTTCATTCCGCACACCTTGTCGGAAGATGGCGACCCTGCCGATGTTTTGGTAATTTCTGATTTTGCGATTGTGCCGGGAGCAGTTATCGCCGTTAAGCCAGTAGGTGTTTTAATTATGGAAGATGAAAAAGGCATGGATGAAAAAATTCTCGCCGTTCCTGCCAAAAAACTTAATTCCTTATATGAAAAAATCGATGATATTTCTGAGCTTCCCGAAGGCTTAGTTAACAAAATCAAACATTTTTTTGAGCATTATAAAGATTTAGAAAAAGGTAAATGGGTTAAAGTTAAAAGTTTTGAAGGTGCCAGCAAAGCTAGAGAATTAATCGAAGAAGCGATAGTTAGAGCTAAGAAATAACTTCATTTTTTCTTTAAAATCTCATACAACAAAATTAAGATTAACGAAATCGCCACTGTCGGCATGATTAAAGCGAAGAAAATTAATAAAATTTTAATAAAATTATTGCTCGATTTTATTAAAAAATAATTGTGTTGATGATGAGAATTCTCCGCATTATCTTTAACTCTTTTATACCACATAAAATAGCCTGAAATAATTACTAAAATTAAACCCAAACAGCCAATTAAATTGATAATTTGATTTAGAGTGCCGAAATATTTTCCCTCATGTAAAGCGACCCCGATTGCAATCATTTTTGACCAAACACTAAAATCGCTCCAAAGTGCCTGAGAAAGGACTTCGCCACTATATTGATCAATGTGAATAAAGGCGGTATTTTGTGGAATTTTTTGACTGTCATTAATGATCGAATAAACACCATTTTTATCAATCGGCAATCTAATTTCGAAGCCATCGACGATGTTTTTATTATGCTTTGCAATCTCAATAATTTGTTGAAGTGACAAAGATTTTTTGGTAATATTTTTGGAATCAATTTTTCCTGCTAAATTTTGAGCGTGATCATTAACCCAGCCTTGCTCAATTGAATCTTCGGGCGTGATTGATTTTAGAGTTTTACTGCCACCGAAATCTCGCCCAATATGAGTTTCTGGCGTCGAAGTTTTATGTTCGATTTTTCTGATAATATTTCCCGCCAAAAAAGACCAAGGCAATCCCGTAATTACTAAAAAAATAATTATAAGTGCAATCCATGAGCCAAAAAAAGCATGCCACTCGCGCCAAAAATTTCGTCCCAGAAACGGCGAATGACGAGGAACCAGCATTTTTAATAAATTATTTTGTGATTGCATTTTTTTTAATTTATACCACAAATATAAACCGCTTATCAAAAGAATAATTGACCATGAGGCAAAAAGTTCTACCAATATTTTACCAGCAATTCCCATAAATAATTTGCCGTGAAAATTACGAATTTTTGCCATGATTCTTTCTTTATAATCAATGCTAGCAATAATCTCTGCACTATAAGGATTGACACCAATCAAAATATTTTTTGAATGTTCATCGAGAATTCTAACCAAGCTAGATTTATTGGTTTGAGGCGATGGGATGTAGGCTAATTTTTTGGAATTAGGAAATTTTTGATCAATATTTTTCATGACAATATCGGCACTTAAATAAGGCTGATTTTTTTCGTCAATATTATAAAGATTATAATATAAAATATTATCAATTTGCGGTTGAAAAAGATATATTGATCCAGTCAATGCAATTATGAATATGAAGGGTGCACAGATTGCTCCGATTAAAAAATGCCACCGTTTTATGATGGTAAAATAATTAATTTTTTCGTTTGAATTTTGCATAAAATTGGGTGGAGTTTTTTATAAAAGCATTAGCCATTATAATGGTTGCGACTTGAAAACAAAGGGAATTTATCGTTTATAATTATTTTTTAAATATGACAAATTGTCCTATTTTTAAAAGGCGATAATGAGAATGAAGCTATATTTTAAAAATCTTAATATTTTCCACTAAAATCTTGTTTTTAAGAAGTCTAAACTCAATAATTATTAAAAATAAATTGAATTAAATTTTTAAAAATTATGAGCGAACAAAAAGGAATAGAAAAGGTCTCGATATTAAACGCTATTTTTGCCGATACAATTAGGCAAATCGAGTTAAATAGAAATAAATCTTGGCAATTATTAGTTTGGTATTTCGGGATTTTTTGGGTTGGCTTCGAAGGAACGAAATTTCAAGAAAATGACTTGGCATTCTTATTTTTAATAATCTGGGTAGTTCTTACTACATTCTTCTTCATTAATCTTCGCCATTCAATCATTAAATTAAAAGAAAAACGCAAAGAATTAAAAATAATTTATGATGATATGCATAAATTTTCTCATGCCGATGATATAAAAATTTTGAAAAATAAACATAAAAAATTTGATGAGCGTGAAAAATTTGGCTATATTGATCTTGATGAAAAATTCATGTTCGCCATTACACTTTTTTTCATAAGTATTTTTTATTTGATTGGATTAAAAAACTTCACTAGTAACACAGCTTTCGAGCCTTTGGTTATTATCATTATTAGTTCTGTAGTGCCAGTGTTTTTCTTTTGTTCGGAATATTTATGGCAAAAATTTCATCGCGGGAATTGATAAAAGGTACCAGGTTACTTTTTGAAAAAAATCGACACTCTCATCTCCTCTCCCCAAAGGCGGGGCTTACGCCCCTTCAAGTTTTAATATAATTCGCAAAGTCTACGGACTCTAGCTCCCCCCTTGAGGGCTTACACCCCTACAATTTACAAAAATACTCACAACGCTAACGGGCTCTAGCTCCCCCCTTGAGGGGGAGCGGATTCTAGAAACTTAACGGTAGTTAAGTTTCTAGAATCGTGGGGGGTCAGAAAACTTACAACGACAAAG
>JBIIFQ010000087.1:0-5143 GCA_044237235.1 Rickettsiales bacterium | reverse complement strand
TAAAATCTGCTTTATCGGGGTGAAATTGGTTTTGAAATTGATGATATTTTTGCTCAATTTCGTTTAAATCGATGGTGAATTTTGGAGCTAAATTAAAGATTTCAAAATAATTTTTCATACATTAAAACTTTCCCCACAACCGCATCGACCTTTTTCGTTGGGATTAACAAAATCAAAGCCCGAAGACAATTCATCTTCTTTAAAAACCATCTCACTTCCGATCAAAAACATTGAGACTTTTGGATCAATAAAAATTTGAATTTGTTGGTCATTATCTGCGCACAAAATTACATCATCATATTTGGAAATATTTTTGTCGGCGATGGCAAATTCAATCGTGTAGCTCAGTCCCGAACATCCGCGCGTTCTTACCGAAACACGAATGCCTTCGCAGGGCTCGGTTCTTTTACTCAAAAGTTTTTTAATTTGAGTAATCGCTTCGGGCGAAACCGTTAGATAATCAACGATCGCATTGCCAGTTTTTGAAAATTTAAATTCCATTTTAATTTTTTTTCTTTTTTATCGAGTTATGAATTATTTTTTTTATTATTGGATTCGTTAATTTCATTATTATTGTTATTGGATTCGTTATTTTTCTTATTTTTATAATCTTCAATCGCCGCCTTGATTGCCTCTTCCGCAAGAACCGAGCAATGAATTTTGACGGGTGGAAGCGATAATTCTTCGGCAATTTCTTTATTAGTAATTTTTTGTGCTTTATCGATTTCCATGCCTTTAATCCATTCGGTGGCAAGTGAGCTCGAAGCAATCGCTGAGCCACAGCCGAAAGTTTTGAATTTTGCGTCGGTGATAATGCCATCATCCGAAACTTTAATTTGTAATTTCATAACGTCGCCACAGGCGGGAGCACCAACCAAACCGGTTCCAACACCTTTTTCATTTTTGTCGAAAGCACCAACATTTTTGGGATTTTCGTAATGCTCTAAAAGTTCTTTTGAGTAAGCCATATTTTTTAAATTAAATTAATGTGTTTTCCAATTTATTGATTTAATGTCGATTCCTTCTTGCATCATATCCCATAGAGGGCTCATAGCGCGAAGTTTTTCAACTTTTTTAGTAATTAAATTTATTGCAAAATCGATTTCTTCTTCGGTGGTGAAGCGTCCAAAACCAAAGCGAATTGAGGTGTGAGCCAGTTCGTCATCAACGCCCAAAGCGTGTAAAACATAAGATGGTTCAAGTGATGCTGAAGTGCAGGCAGAGCCCGACGAGACCGCTAAATCTTTAATTGCCATAATCATCGATTCACCTTCAATTCCCGCAAATGAGAAATTTAAATTACCCATATAACGCTGATCTAAATCGCCATTGAGATAGACGTGAGTAAGAGCGGTAATGGCATCATAAAATTTCTTACTGAGTTTTTTAATGTGTAAATAATCTTTTTCCATTTCGTTTAAAGCGATTTCAGAAGCGAGTCCGAGCCCAGCAATTAATTGAGTTGGAGCGGTTCCACTGCGAATGCCACGTTCTTGCCCGCCACCACTAAAAATTGACTTAATGCGGACGCGAGGTTTGCGACGAATATAAATCGCCCCGACGCCTTTTGGCCCATAAATTTTATGCCCCGAAATACTCATTAAATCAATATTCATTTTTTCAACATCGAGAGGAATTTTACCAAAAGCTTGAGCGCAATCGGTGTGAAAAAATACACCTTTTTTGCGACATAAAGCGCCGATTTCTGCAAGGGGCTGAATGACGCCGATTTCATTGTTAACCGCCATAATTGAGACCAAAGAAGTTTCATTGGTGATGGCGTTTTCGAGTTCGTTCAAATCGACCAAGCCGTTTTTTTGCACCGGCAAAAATGTGATTTTAAAGCCTTCTTGCTCTAAATCGCGACACGAATTAATTACACATTTATGTTCCGTCGTTAAAGTGATAATATGTTTCTTATTGGCGCTTTCATAAAATTTCGCGACGCCTTTAATGGCGATATTATTTGACTCCGTTGCTCCCGAGGTGAAGAAAATTTCTTTGTCATTGGCGTTGATAAGTTTAGCGACTTGGCGACGAGCGATCTCAACGATTTCTTCGGCCTTCCAACCATAAGAATGGCTTCTTGAATGCGGGTTGCCAAAATCATTTTTCATGACATCAATCATTTTATCGATAACGCGCGGATCGATTGGGGTTGTAGATTGATAATCTAAATAAATTGGTAATTTTAAAGTCATTTTGTCCTTTATTTTTTGGTTCGTTGATAAAATTCGTTAAAAATTTTTATAAAATAATCAATTTCATTTTTAGTGGTTTGAGGCGTAAGGCTTACGCGAATCGGACCGTCTAAAAATTCATTGGAAATATTCATTGCTTGCAAAATTCTTGAGCGAGAAATTGTGCCTGAAGAGCATGATGCTCCTGCACTAACGCAAATATTGTTAAGATCAAAATTTATTAATTGTGTTTGATTATTCACATTTGCAATTGCGTAAAAACAAGTATTGCTGAGGCGTGGAGTGTTTGAGGCAAAAATTTTTATTTTATTTTGCGTAATTTTTTGTAAATTTTCTTCTAAATAATCACGTAAAATCGCAATTTTTTGAAAATCATTTAGATTTTTTTGAGCCAAAGCGCAAGCCTCACCAAAGCCGGCAATTCCAGCAACGTTAAGCGAGCCAGCTCTTTTAGATTTTTGTTGTTTTCCGCCGTAAATTAATGGACGAAAATCGAGTCCTTTACGAATTAATAAGGCGCCAACTCCTTGTGGACCATTGATTTTGTGGGCTGAAATTGAGGCGTAATCAATATTTAATTTTTCTAAATCAATTTCAATTTTACCAACCGCCTGCACAATATCGCAATGAAATAAACCAAGATTTTGATGAGTAATTTTGGCAATTTCTTCGACGGGTTGAATGGCTCCAGTTTCATTGTTGCAAGCCATTACCGATACTAAAAAATTTTCTTTATTTTGTGGAATTTTTTTGATAAAATCATCAATATTTACAACACCATTTTCATTGCAAGAAATTTCTGAAATTTTGAGGTGAGGGGGACGACAATTATAAACCGCAGAATGTTCGATATTTGACATTATAATTTGTGAAAAGTCAGAGCCGAAAAATATTGTATTTGTTGATTCAGTGGCACTTGAGGTAAAAATAATTTCATAATTTTTTGCATTAAGAAATTCGTTAATTTTATTTTTAGCTTCGTCGATTAGAGCGTTGCCTTTGCGTCCAAGAGAGTGCGTGGCTGAAGAGTTTAAGGGGTATTGCAAAACTTCATTCATTTTGGCAATTACCGCTTCCGACATTGCGGTTGTTGAGTTGTAATCGAGATAAATTGGTTTCATAATTTATCAAGTGAGATTGAATTTAGGTAATCGTAAATACGATTTTCAAGGCCGTGCCAGAGATGATGAGTTTTACATTTGGTTTTGTTATTAGTAGCAATGCACCCTTGTTTTTCTAAGGAGCAACGCGTCATTTTTATCGGTTCATCGATGGCTTTGATGATATCGGAAACGGTTATTTGCGATTTATCTTTGCTTAAAATATAACCACCACCTGGACCTTTTATTGATTTAACAATTTCATTTTTTTTCAAATGAGTAAAAATTTGCTCAAGATAAGATAATGAAATATTTTGACTTTTGGCAATTTCGTTAAGCGACAAAGGTTTGCACGTTTTTTGCGAGCTAATTTCGATTATCGCCATAACGGCGTAGCGTGCTTTGGTAGTCAAAATCATAATTTATTTTATATAAAAATTCTTTAATGTCCTACCATTTTAGTAAGGTATTTTTTGCTCACAAGTCTTTTTTTAAAAAAGATTGCGCGAGACTTGCAATTAAAATTGAGGCTTGATATAATTTTTTTACTTAACTTCCGTTTAGACTTTAAGTTTTTATTAACTTCATTATCGCTAAATACTTGTCAAAGCTAGTGTTTAAGCGGTTTCTCTACTAAAATTTATGACTCAAAAATCTCAAGAAACAATCAATGAACAAGAAAATATTTTTGGCCAAGAAGACTTTGCCAAGCTTTTCGAAGAATATGAAAAAGACACTCAACAACTAGTCGAAGGCACCGTCGTTAAAGGTGTAGTTGTTGGAATTACCGACAAAGGTGTTGCGGTTGATATCGGTGCAAAATCAGTCGGATTCGTTGATATTGCTGAGTTTAGACGTGATGGAGAAATTGAAGAAGGTGACGTTGTCGATGTATTTTTAGAAAGATTAGAAAATAAAAGAGGCGAATTAATTATTAGCCGTGAAAATGCTCGTCGCTTAAATAATTGGAATTTTCTTAAAAATTGCCTCGAAGATAAAACTATTATTGATGGTAAAATTATTGGTCGCGTTAAAGGTGGTTATGCCGCCGATGTCAATGGCATTATTTGCTTTTTACCAAGAAGCCAATTCGATACGGTTCTTGTAACCGATGACAGTTTTATCATAAATAAAATTGAAAAATTACAAGTTTTAAAAATTGATGAAGTACGTGGTAACATCGTTGTTTCTAGAAGAGCGGTACTTGAAAGCCAACGTAATATTGAAAAAGATAAAGTTCTTGCGACAATTAAAGTCGGCGATGCGATTGATGGTATCGTTAAAAACATCACCGATTATGGTGCCTTTATTGATTTCGGAAGTTTTGACGGCTTGTTGCACTTAACCGACATTTCTTGGTGCAGAATTAAACATCCTTCAGAAGTTTTAAAAGTTGGACAAGAAATTAAAGTTCAAGTAATTAAATATGATGAAGCCACCAAGCGTGTGTCTTTGGGCATGAAACAATTACAACAAAATCCTTGGGAATCAATTTCTCAACGTTATCCAGTTGGCGCAACCTTGAAAGGAAAAGTAACTAATTTAACAAGTTATGGCGCTTTTGTTGAAATCGAACAAGGTATCGAAGGCTTGGTGCATGTGTCTGAAATGAGTTGGTTAAAAAATAATTCAATGCCTAATAAATTCATTAATGTTGGTCAAGATGTTGAGGTTATGGTTCTCGATATCAATTCACAAAATCATCGCATTTCTCTTGGTATGAAACAATGCGAGCAAAATCCTTGGCAAGCATTTTCTGAAAAACATAAAGTCGGTGATGTAGTTGAAGGTGTGGTTAAAAACTTCACTGAATTCGGTTTGTTTATTGGTTTTGATAGTGGT
>JBIIFQ010000086.1:0-5167 GCA_044237235.1 Rickettsiales bacterium | reverse complement strand
GTCGATTTACGAAGTTCCGATGATTTATCATAAATTAGGACTTGATACCGAAATTCTAAAATTCTTCAAATTAAATCATAGCAAAAAACCAGATTTAACCAAGTGGCAGAAGATTAAAGACGCTATTGAAAATCCGCAAAATGAAGTTAATGTCGCCATCGTCGGAAAATATAATGATTATAAGGATTCTTATAAATCATTAATTGAGGCTATTAATCATGGTGCATTTTCTTTAAAAACTAAAGTAAATTTATTGTGGATAAATGCCCGTGAAAATTCTGAAAAATTGCCTAAAAATATTCACGCGATATTAGTGCCAGGAGGCTTTGGCGTTGATGGAACCGAAGGCAAAATCGCCATGATAAAATATGCGCGTGAAAATAATATTCCATATTTCGGAATTTGTTTTGGCATGCAAATGGCGGTGATTGAATATGCGCGCAATGTCTTGAAAATCAAAGACGCAACCTCTAGCGAAATTGCCAAAAAAGGTTCTTTCGTGGTTGGCATGATGAGTGAATGGCAACATGAAAAAGCCACCAAAAAAGCCGGAAAAAATCTGGGCGGAACCATGCGTTTAGGAGCTTACCCGTGCGATCTAAAGAAAAATTCTTTGGCACAAAAAGTTTATGGTCAAAGTCAAATTTCCGAACGTCATCGTCATCGTTACGAAGTTAACATTTCCTTCAAAAAACAACTTGAAGAAAAGGGTTTAATTTTTTCTGGCATGTCGCCCGACGGTAAACTTCCAGAAATTATTGAATTAAAAAATCATCCATTTTTTATCGGAGTGCAATTTCATCCAGAGTTGAAATCAAAGCCTTTCTTGGCTCATCCTTTATTCGTTGAATTTGTTAAAAGTGCCATTAATTATAAAAATGCTCAATAAATTTTTGATTATTTTATTACTAATTTTCACCACCTCATCTTGCGGACTTCAAGTAATTTATAAAGATCAATTTGATGAAGATTCAATCGCTCATCAACTGGCTTCGATCCGCATTAAAAAAGACCGTAAACAACTTGCTCAAACTCTGAAAAATAATCTTTATGATGTTTTAAATCCCGATTATATTAAAACCGAAGCTAAATATTTTTTAGAACTAGATTTAGAAACTAGCGTTGCCCCAACTTTCACTAATATTACAGGTGCATCGGGACGAAATAAAGCAACTTTAACCGCGAGTTATGTTTTAAAAAATATCAAAACTGCACGAATAATTTCACAAGGAAAAACCGATGCTTATGATAGTTACGATGTGTCGCCAAACCGCTATGCCACTTACACCGCCGATGAATATGTTAAAGATAATTTAACCAATATTGTCGCCCAAAAAATTCGCAATTCGATTGTTAACGATATCTCCGAAGAAAAAAGAGAATGCGAGGAAAATAAAAATGATAAAAACTACAAATGCTTGATTGAATAATATAAAATCAACTTTACCTTTAAAATTCATCAATTAAACATAAATATTAATTACTTTTTGTTAATATTATTTTATTGAAAATGCTTCCAGCTATAGTTGTTGCACCTTATCTTGCTTTAACACCAATGCAAATTATATCCCTTACAGCTTTAGGCCTTGCTTTAATGCCAACACAAGAAGTTGAAGCTTTAAAAAAAGAAGGACGATCAGAGGCATTAAATTCTGAAGCCAAAAATTTATATTCTACAATTAGTTCGAATTACGATTCAACTCGTGAAGATTTTGATTTAAGAAAAACTCTGAAACAATTAAAACTTAACAACAAACTTCGATTTACTGAGCTTGTTGGAGTTGAACTTGATGATAGTAATAATCCCTTTAAAAATAATATTTTAATCCAATTTGTTGTTTTTCATAAATTAAAAATACTTGAAGGTATTTTAGATAATTGCGATTTTAAATCCGATCGTCAATTAACTGCAAAAACCCTATCTTATCGTGATGATACTGGATTAAATCTTTTAAATCATGCTTGTAGAAATCGAGGAGCTGTTGGCAATAATTTAAGCGATAAAATTATCGATGTTTACGTTAATAATCTCGATAAAGAAACACTTCTCAAATCGCTCGATAAATTTGTTTTAACATTACCCCCCGAACAATTTAAAAAAATTGCCGATAAAGTTGGGGTTGAAAGTTTGCAAGAAATTTTTAAAACAAAAAAGGACAGAAAAATTAATAAAAAAGAAATTCGTGAAGCCATTTCCGCATATCATTCGCCCGATATTCTTGTAAGAAAAAATGGCGTGGGATATGAGGGAAAAACTTTAATGAATAAAATTGAGTCAGACCCATCATTGTTAATAGCGATGATAAATATGGGATATGGAGTTCAAATTACACCAAAAATCAAAGAACAATTTAAAAAAATAAAACCTGGCATAGAGGAATCGCCAAATATTTATTTTACCTCTGGCGATACTTATTCAGGAAAATTGCCAGATATAAATACCTTTAGAAAATTAGACAATGATGCTAAACAAAATTTTCTTAAGCATGTTGAACCTGAGACGGTTTCAAGTAATTTTTTAAAAAATTTAAAAGCTAATCAAAAATATTTATACGATAAACAAAATCCATTTTCTGCCTCGAGAGCCAAAGATAAAGAGCCTTCATCAAATCCATCTTCACCTGAAGTTTCTAAACAAGAATCTAAGCAAGAATTATAAATAAAATTAAGAAAATCTTTTAATCTTTATAAAAAACCCAATATTTTTCACATTTACAATTAACAATTTCTAGAATTTAATTAGCTTCAATTTTTTAATTATGCCTAAGCATCGGGGCAAATGAATCGCCAAATTTACAATGAATTTTATTTTTATAAATTTTATCTGCGAGAGATATTTTTTATTGTAAATTTTTAATTTAACCCTTACCAAATTGAAGCTCTCCGCGGTGAGGCCTTAACACTGTATAGCAGGAAGTTACTTCAATTCCCTGACTTTCTTCGAGCGTTCTTTTGCTTCCAACTTTAGGGCCATCAGAACTTGACGGGATTTCTTCTCCCCGGTTAATTAAATGTTTAAATTTTTCTAAAATTTCATTTTGATTTTTTAAAGAATCAAGGTTTTTTTCAGCTTTTTCTAATATAAAATTTATACATTCCGGCTTCAATCCAGAAAGAAATGCCATTCTTTTATCAGGGCTCGCAGAATAATGCGCTTCCATAAAAGAATCTTTTTTATCATCAGATCCATTGATAACTTCTCTTAAAAATTCTGCATTTTTATTCATTATTTCTGGACTAAAAAATAAAGGATCACTATAACACTGCTTAAAACCATATTTATCATCTTTTCGCTCATATTCCCCCAATTCCTCTACAATTAATTGCAACTCTTGTTGTTTTTTTAATTGTTCTTGGAATTTTTCACTAAAACCTTCAAAAAACTTATCTCTTTGTTCTGAGCTTGAAGAAGAAAGTTGTTCTAAAAAACTATCTTTAATTTCATTATCTTGGCAAACAAGTTCTATAAAATTATTGTTGGCAACGAGATCTTTAAAGTTCCAAATTTTAACTTTTTTTTCTGTTAATAGAAATTTAAGTGAATCCACATTATCTTCAAGATCACTCTCTAATAAAATATGACAAAGTTTTTTTTCTAGAGTTTCTGGGCTAGCAAATTCAGCTAAAGTTTTTAAAATTTCGAGATTAATACATAAATCAAGTGGAGTCTCCCCTGAATTGTTTTTATCGTCAACACTTACCCCCTTCTCAATCAAAGACTTGATTATCGGGTTGACGAAAATTGGAAGGTCCTCAACCTGATTATTCTCCTCCACAAGAAGACTGGCAATAAGATTATTATTTTCTTTATCCTTATCATTTTCTATTGAATCAGATTCTGCAATAAGTTTTTTTATAATATCATTAAACTGCGATCCTCCATAAAACTCAATTAGAGATCGTAAAGTGCTTTTGCCATCTATTTCAGGCATTTGATCCTTGGACACAAGTAACCCAATAAGATCGTATCGAAAATCACATATCTCTTTTTTAATCAATTTTCTAAAATGAACCTCAAGGCTTGGATTTTTTTCTAATAAATCTAGATAGCTTAAGTTTGAACCTTTACTTGTTTTAAAATTTTCTAGAGAATTATTAAATTGAGCTATCTGCTCTTCAGTTGCGGGGATAGGATAAAATATTGAAGAAAAATATTTGTCGTTTTTCCATTTGTTAATTTTATTAAAAAATTTGATATTATCAATAAAATCCGCTGGGAGTCCACCAATATATTTACCTAATTTTTTACACATCTTGTCAACCATTTTTTGTCTTAAATCTTTGTAGGGTTTATATCCCTCTCCAAATTCAGGTTTACTTTTTGGATCAAGAGTAAAAAGCTTATATTGATTTTGCTGTTCAAGTAAAAAACGTGCATCAATATTAAAGCTTTTAAGGGTGCAATTTGATCTAATTTGATTCTTCGTTGGAATTGAGTGAGTCATTGTTGAAAATTCAAAATCAAAAATTTTCCCCTCTTTTAATTTTTCACAAAACTCTTTCTTAAGATCCAATACTTTTTTTCCTTCTGAATTTTTTCTAATAAATTCTTTTGCAAATTCATTGTTAAAATCTTGAGGCTCTTTAAGTAAAAAAGTTGTTGTCCCATTGATGTATCCGGGTCTATCCGTTTGTCTCTGTGGAAAAATCTGATGACCATCGCAATAACTAATTTTTGTTAATTTTTTTTCATCATTAACATGAAATATAAAATAAGAGGCGTGACCCTTCACTTCTGCGGAATAAGAATAAAGATGAGTTTGTTTTCCAGTATCATCTTTGCATTTTATTTCGGGGACTTTTTTTTTAGCTATTTGTTGATAAATTTTCAGAAGCTGTTTGGATAAATCATCTTGTAAATCTTCTTCTTTTGGCAAAGAAGACAATAATGTTGACTTGAAACTTTTGTCATACATAGCTTGTCCATATTTATCATAAAAAAGATTTAAAAAATTATAAGTTTTGGTAAACTCAACAAAATCTTGAATCTCTTCATATTTCAAATCTCGCTTAAACTGTTTTTTAAAAATATATTTTATTTTTTCATGGTTTTGACGGTAGGGCTCATGGACATATTTCCTTAAAAGATTTAAAAGAGGAGTTTCGTTATGTCGATTTTGTTTTTCTAAAAATTCAGGTTTAGCTTCTATTATTGTTTTTAAAGCAT
>JBIIFQ010000085.1:0-5217 GCA_044237235.1 Rickettsiales bacterium | reverse complement strand
CATTCCGCTGTTAAGGCTGAAAATTTAAATGCAAAAAAACAACAAAAATATGAAATTTTAGAAGAAAATAATGTTAATTTAGAAGAAGAGGTTATAGTTGGCGTCGCTCCGGCGGTTGGTTTTTGGACACGAAAATTATTTGGTGAAAGAATCGCAACAATTATGGCTCAAGCTGATTCGATGAAAAAAGGCGAATCAACCAAATTTTGGCAAAATTTTATTAAAGCGAGTAGGGCTCAAGAAAGATCCAGAGGCGCTCAATATCAACGAAAATAATTATTTAATTTATGGATATAAATTTGATTGATCAACAAATAATCGATAGTTTTTTTAAATATTACAAAAAAGACGTTAAAGCTATTCAATTTCATGAATTTAAAATTTTAAAAGAAAAAATCTCGCAAAATTTACAAAAAATCATTGACTTACCCGATGCTAAAGAGCTTTTTTTGAAAGAATTTAGCGATTACAAATTCTCTTTTTTTCATGTTGTTGCAAAGTTTGGTAAAGCTGAAGAATTGAAAAGGGTTATTGATGTGATTGGAATTGACAATCTCAATGTTTACGATGTTAATAAATATACCGCTTTGCATCACAGCTCAATTAGCGGAAGAATTGAGAATGTAAAAATTTTAATTGGATATGGTGCTAACATTAACGCTAAATCTTCTGACGAAACAAGAAATTGGTTACCAATTCATTATGCATCAAAATTTGGTTATAAAGAAATTGTTGAGGAGTTTATTGAGGCTGGAATTGATAAAGAAATTACAACCTCATTTGGGCTTACACCTTTGCATGTTGCGACAGAATTTGGATCTTTTGAAGTTGCTAAATATTTAACTTCAATCAAATGTGATTTGAATGCCGAAACTATTCCTGAAAATCAAAGATTAACCCCTTTACACTTTGCTTCGATTGGAGATTTTTATGACATAGTTGTTCTTTTGATCACCTCTGGAGCTGATAGAAATAAAAGAAACGGCGCAGGCGATAATTCTCTGATTATGGCAACCAAAAGAAACCACATGAGAATTTGTCAATATTTTGCAGTTTGTGGACTTGAAGATCTTGATTTATCTTACGAAATTGCTAAAGAAAAAAATTTTAGAGAGCTCGTAATAATTTTAAAAGATTATATTGATGTCAAAAATAAATTATTTAATGAATTTGAATTAACAAGAATCTCGCGTGAATTGGTCGATTTTGTTTCGAAGATAAAACCACATAGTCTCGACTCTTTATATTTTAAATTATTTGATTCGGTTGAAGTTAGTGGATATTTTTTATGTTCAATTAAAAAAGAATTTGGATTTTTTAAAAAACGCACCTTAACACTACAAAAATTTGCCGATGAGTGCGGTTTAAGCATCTTAGCGGAAAATCTTAAAAAACTTGATCAAGTTGTTACTCACTGTGAGCTATTAAGAAGATATTAATAAAACACTAATAAAATTTGCTTTGAATTTGATCAATTATTCAAGATTTTGAAGAATATTAAAGCTAATTAAAATATTTTATTTTCTCGCATTTTTTGTAAAGATCGCTCTTAAGAATCATTAAATCGGCATCAATTATTTTTATACAAGATGAAATAAATTCTCGTCGCAATTTTGAAATTTCATGTTTGGTATAAATATTTTTGCTATCATTTTGTATTTTATTTCTTTCTTTAGAAATTTCCTCCCATTCTTTAATTTTTTCTTCCAAAGTAAGTGGTTTTGAAGGTTTATTTTCTGCTTCGGTTTTGCCGATAAAATCTTTTTCATTAATGCCATTCGATTCAAAATTTTGTTTATTTTGTTTGTCAGATTTTTTATTGCGATTTATAATTTCCAAATCGGTTCTTTCATCATTTTTTATCATTTCATCATTAAAGCGAATATAAGCTTGTTTTTGGCAAATGATTTTTTCCGAAGCTTCTCTTTCAATGGTTTTAGCGTTAGATTCAATTATACAATTTTTGAATAAATCTAAACTTTTTACACATTTTTCAAATTCATCGCTAAATGTTTTAAAGCCTGAACATTCGGGATATTTTTCAAGTTTTTCTTGGTTTTGCTTAATGGATTCTTTGATTCTTTTATCAATTACGAAGGCGATATTGTAGGATTTATTTTGATATTCTGCATATTTTTTATTACCAAAAGGCAATTCCGAATAATTTAATTCAATAAGATTCTTGCGACATAAATAATATTCCTCAATTTTAATTTGATCTCTTGCATCTGGATAATAGCCCATTTTATTACATTGGCGATGATCTTTCTCGTCGATTTTATTAATTTCTTTCGCAACATTTGATTCTTGATTGCGTGAAATTTTTACAGAAATTTTGGTAATTAAATCAGAGACTTTTTGGTTAAACTCTTGTTGTCTTGGAAAGATTGGATTGAGTTCAAGATGATATTTGGCGAAAGAGAGTCGGCAATGCCAATAGAGCTTGCTTTCGACGTTATTAGATTTGTCAAAGTTTAGCTTCAAATTTGAGCAGGATTGGTGATCAAATTCTTCAAGTCGTTGAATATCTAAATAATCGGAAATAATATAAGGTTGTCGAATTTTTTTTGCACAAGAGGCAAAGATTAATATTGAAAAAAATACTAATGTTTTTAAAAATTTATAGTTCATTATAAAAAACGTAATTAATATTTTAAAATAAATTTAGAGCGAATCATGCATTTGTTAGTTGGTCTTGGTAATTGTGGTATCGAATATGAAAATACCCGTCATAATTTTGGATTTTTACTAATTGATAAAATTATTGCAAGACACAAATTGGTTTCGCAGAAAAAAAAGTTTAAAAGCGATTTTTTTGCAGGCGAAATTTTTGGAAAAAAAGTTTTGGCTTTAAAGCCTCAAACTTTTATGAATCTATCGGGTTTGGCAGTTTTGGAAGCGATAAAATTTTATAAAATTCCATTGTCCAATGTTATAATTTTTCACGATGATTTAGATTTAGCTTTCGCTAAAATAAAATATAAAATTGGCGGTGGCAATGGTGGGCATAATGGTTTAAAATCAATTGATGAAAATATCGGTAAAGAATATGCGCGAATCCGCTTGGGAATAGGCAGACCAGAGCATTTAAAATATGAAATTTCTGATTATGTTTTGTCAAAATTTAGCAAAGAAGAGTTGGAAATCGTTGAAAAAATCAATCAAAAAATTAGTGATAATTTTCTTGAATTATTAAACGACAATCCACAAAATTTTTTGAACAAAATTCATCTTTAGAATTTTTTTTATTATCCAGTTATTTTGACTTCTCTTTGTGGGAAAGGAATTTCAATATTGTTTTCTTTTAAAGCATTGAAAACTTCAATCATAACATCGCTTTTAGCGCCCATTCTACCGTCAACAATATCACTAATCCAAAAATATAGGGTCATGGTAATGTCATATTCATTAAAGCTGGTGACGAAGCATTCAGGCTCAGGATAGGCAATACATTTTTTATGTAATTTTGCTGAGGAAAGCATGATTTCCTTGGTTAGATTTAAATCGCTTTGATAACCAACTCCAATTTGGATTTCAATGCGGGCGCGATTGTTGGAGTAAGTCCAATTCGTGACTTTGTTGATAATAAATTCTTCATTTGGAATCATAATTTCTTTGCCGTCGGTGGCCTCAACCAAAGTGTAGCGACCGCCAAAATGGCGAACAGTGCCGTAAATAGAGCCATTGTCGAGCTCAACAATATCGCCAACTTCAACCGATTTTTCAAATAATAAAATAATTCCGCTAATAAAATTTGACGCAATTTTTTGCAAACCAAATCCGATACCAACACCGACCGCACCTCCTATTACCGCTATTGTAGTTAAATCGACGCCAAAGGTTTTTAAAATGATTAAAGCGACAATGCTATAAACTAAAATATCGATGAATTTGCTAATTATACCTTTGGTGCTCGATTTAATATTTTTACTACCATCAATGTAAGATTTGCTTTTGCGACTTACTAAACTTGAAAGCCAAAAAA
The DNA here is from genome assembly GCA_044237235.1 of Rickettsiales bacterium. Lineage (GTDB taxonomy): Bacteria > Pseudomonadota > Alphaproteobacteria > Rickettsiales > UBA1997 > CAILUF01. Next base: position 1,232 of record JBIIFQ010000085.1, on the reverse strand, counting down.
CTAAGAGCAAAACAATGAAAGCTTTAATTAAAATATAAACCGAAATTTTTATTTTTCCGATTTTAAAATAAAGTTCATCGAGATATAATATTGTAGAATCCAAAGCCCCAAAAATATGAAGAATTAAAGCGGGAACTAAAAAAAATCCGGTAGCGTTGGTGATGAAAGTATTGTTGGAAGAAATGCGAATCATTCTAAGGAAGAAAAATAGCGCGATAAGTTTGATGGTGGTTGAAATTAAGATGGTTTCTTTGAAAAATTGTTGGTAAATAAAATATGCTAATATTAAGAAAAATAAAGATAAAATTGGCAATAAAAGCGGTAAGAAATATTTTTTGAAAATATTATTAAATTCTCGACTGTTAGTTGATAAGTTAAGAATTTTTTGAATTAAATTATGGCGAATTATGCTATAAAAAAAATATGAAAAAATAAAGCATAAAATAAGCGAAAAAGACTGCCAGTAAAGGCTTGGGCTGGTAAGGGTTTTGATGACGGTATCGAGAAATTTATCGATATTTATTGTAAATTCCATAATGTTTTTTTAATTTTATTCTCCTTGTCCAGAAGTGAAAGCGACTTTATCGTTAAATAAATATAGTCCTTCATATTTTACAAAATCAATATTCTTATCGATCAAATAATTTAATAATTCAGTTATATCTTTATGTTCAATTTTAATATTGGGATTTAATATTTCATTACTGGATTTTCCGCAAATGCCCTTGCCAACAAACCTTAAAGTTGTAAGGTCGCCGTCATAATTAGGCATCATGTTTTTATCAATTAATGGAAATAATAAAAGCCCTTTAGCGCTTATCATTTTTAACTCAAATTTTTCACTTTCCAATGATTTTAATAAATTTAAAAGCTCGTCAAAATTTTTGTTCCAATCAATAAATAAATCGAGACCGATTAAAGATTTTTGATCTTTTTGAGAAATTTTTACAGCAGATTTTTGTTGATTATTTTGTAATTCTTCAATTGATTTATTTTTAAAATTAGCAACTGCCAGTTGACTCGGAGAGTGATTCAAATTTTTAATAACTGCTTGAGTAAATTCTTTGGTGCCAACTTTTTTAGTGCTAGTTTTAGCGTTAAAAATATCGGCGGTGTGAATGCCATCCTCAATGGTTTTATAAAGTGCATTGCGAATTTTATTGGCAAAAAAACTTTCATTGAGATGAACAAGCATCATCACCGAGGCTTGAATTAAGCCGGTCGGATTAGCA
>JBIIFQ010000084.1:0-5257 GCA_044237235.1 Rickettsiales bacterium | reverse complement strand
ATAATGAATTGCATTTGAAGTAATAAGTGGCTCTTTAAATATTTCAGCAAGTCCTCCGGTTATGATGCGAGTAGTTTTAACTTGAAGTTCATTTTCAATTTTTATAATTAAACCTTCGACCATGGCAATATAACCATGATAAACACCTGAATTCATTGCCTCAACCGTACTTTTGCCAATTACATTTTTTTGCGATTTTATTGAAATTTTTGGAAGTTGTGCCGTCATATCGTGAAGGGCTTTGAGTGATAAATTAATTCCGGGAGCGATAATTCCGCCAAGATATTCACCATTTTGCCCAACGACATCAAAAGTTGTGGCGGTTCCGAAATCAACAATAATAAGGTTTCCGCCGAATTTATTAAAGCCGGCAATTGCATTTATTAAACGATCATGGCCAACTTCATTTTTATTTTTAATTTTGATGTCGATGCCTAATTTTGTTGATTCATCACCAATAATTAAAATCTTTTTGGTAACGGTTTCGCTAATAAATTTCTTGATAGCTTCGTGAATTCTTGAGGTTAAAATTGGCACTACCGAAGCGATGATGCAACCATTGATATTAAGGCAATCAACTTGGTTTGTTAAACATAATTCAATAATGTCAACGGCGTAATCATCGACTGATTTTTTGTGATCAGAAATGATTCGCCATTTATGTTTTAAAATATTTTTTTCGAATAATCCAATAACAATATTTGTATTGCCAATATCAACGGTGAGTAGCATAAAATTATTTTAATTTAGCGCAAGCATCGGTAATTCTTTGCATGGAATTACGTAAAAATTCATCGCTAGCGGCGTAAGAAATTCTAAAAAATCCTTCAGCTCCGAAAGCAATTCCGGGAACGACGGCGACTAAAGCTTCTTCGAGAAGATAAGTGGCAAAATCATTGTCATTTTTTATCTCTTGACCTTTCGGAGTTTTTTTACCGTAAAGTCCTTTGCAACTAGGAAATACGTAGAACGCACCATTTGGAGTGTTGCAATTTATGCCATCGATTTTATTTAATATTTCAACCACCATATCGCGTCGTTTTTGAAATAAAATGGCGTTAGGTTTAATGAATTCTTGAGTGCCATTGTAAGCTTCAACTGCGGCCGATTGAGCCATTGCGTTCGGACAAGAAGTGCTTTGTGATTGAATAATTCCCATCGCTTTAATTAATTTTTCGGGACCAGCTCCGAAGCCAATTCTCCAACCTGTCATCGCATAACTTTTTGAAACGCCATTAACCACTAAAGTGCGATCTTTAAGTTTAGGTTCAACCGAGGCGATTGTAGCGAATTTCAAATCATCAAAAATAAGATGTTCATAAATATCATCACTCATAATATGCACATGCGGATGACGCAATAAAACATCAGCTAAAGCTCGCAACTCAGAGGCGGAATAGCATGCACCAGTAGGGTTGCTGGGTGAATTTAAAATAAGCCATTTAGTTTTTTTGGTAATTTTTGATTCAAGTTCGCTGGGTGAAATTTTAAAATTATTTTTTTCAAAAGATTCGGCGATAACCGGAACTCCTGAGCCAAGCAATACCATGTCGGGATAAGAAACCCAATATGGTGCCGGAATAATAACTTCATCTTCGGGATTTAAAGTTGCGATTAAAGCGTTGTAAATAACTTGTTTAGCACCAGTGCTAACAGAGATTTCCGACGGTTTATATTCAAGATTATTTTCTCTTTTAAGTTTAGCGATTATGGCTTTTTTTAAAGCTGGAGTGCCATCAACTGCGGTATATTTGGTTTCGCCATTTTGAATGGCTTTTATGCCAGCTTGTTTGATGTTCTCCGGAGTGTCGAAATCAGGCTCGCCCATACCCAAAGAAATTATATCAAAGCCTTGCGCCTTAAGCTCTGAAGCTTTGGTTGCAACGGCAATTGTTGGTGATGGCTTTATATTTGATAAAGATTTTGCAAGTAACGACATAAAATTCTAAATTTTGTTTGAAATTTAATAAAATAGATTGACTTAATTCTGATAAAATATTTTTATTAATTAGTCATTCTTTGTCAAACTAATTTTTAGGATTTATTTTATGAGTGCAGAAACAAGTGGAGAGATTGAAGTTGATTCTTTATTTCTTGGTTTAACTAGGCCACCAATGTTACTTGGCGTAAGCTATACCTTTGCAACTTTAAACTTATTAATATGTTTAATGACTTTCGTTTTTACCAGTAATTTTTTATACATCTTGGTTTTATTGCCTTTTTTTCATGGCGTTGCTTGGTTAATATGCTTGAAAGAACCTAGAGCGATCGAATTATTTATGGCAAAAACTTCCAAATGTAGTGTTTGTAAAAATCGCTTTTATTACGGTGGCGTTAACTCCTATGATCTTTATTAATAAAAAAAACTCTTGATTTATTTTTTTTAAGTTTTAGAGTAGCTGTTAAGTTTTATTAACCTTTATTTTTATAAACATATGAGCGAAAATAATCCTAATACAGTAGTTGCTAATGCTAAAGCTGAAGCTGTTCAAAAAGATAATCAAAACCAAGTTCAATAACTACAAAATTTACAGAAATAAATTTATTACTGTATAATTAACAAAAATCTTATTTATATTCATTTATAAATAAGATTTTTTATTGGAATAAATTTAACTTTATTTTGTAAAAAAAGTCTTTATCCTCAAAGTCTTAATACTCTTTACAAATCTCATAAAAAACATATTTTGTGATTCATAAATTCAGAACGCATAATTGCAGTGCATTAAATAATAGCAACATTTCCCAAGAGGTTAAATTATCGGGTTGGGTTCACTCAAAACGCGATCATGGAAGCCTGATTTTCATCGATTTACGCGATCATTATGGCATTACGCAAATCGTTATTGATCAACAAAATAAAAAACTTAATCTCGACGCCATCGCTTCAATTAAGCTTGAATCGGTTATTACAATTGTCGGCAATGTTGTTGCTCGTGATGCCGAAGCTATCAATAATAAAATTAAAACGGGTGAAATTGAAATTAGAGTTGAAGAGTTGATAATAGAGTCTCTAGCCGAACAAATTCCTTTCCAAATTAACGCCGAAAATGAAAATTATCCTGAAGAATTACGTTTAAAATATCGTTTTCTTGATTTGCGTCGTGACAAAACTCACAAAAATATCATCTTACGCTCCCAAGTGATTTCAGCACTTCGCGTTGAAATGGTGAAGCAAAATTTTCTTGAAATCCAAACCCCAATTTTAACGGCATCAAGCCCCGAAGGAGCTAGAGATTATTTAGTTCCCGCCCGTCTTCATCCTGGTAAATTTTATGCTTTGCCCCAAGCGCCACAACAATTTAAACAACTTTTAATGGTGTCGGGTTTTGATCGTTATTTTCAAATTGCGCCATGTTTTCGCGATGAAGATTTGCGTGCAGATCGCTCGCCCGAATTTTATCAACTTGATGTTGAAATGGCTTTTGTTACGCAAGAAGATGTGTTCTCGGCAATTGAACCGGTGATGTACAACATTTTTAATCAATTTGGCTGTAAAAAACTTCATGATAAAAATTTTATTCGCATTCCTTACGAAGAAGCGATTTTAAAATATGGTATCGATAAACCTGATTTGCGTAACCCAATTATAATTTCCGAAGCCACTAATATTTTTGTCGGTTCAGGTTTTTCAATTTTTACCAAAGCCATAGAGCAGGGAGCCGTTATTCGTGCGATTCCAGCCCCAAAATGTGCATCGCAACCGCGTTCATTTTTTGATAAAATGATTGAATTCGCTCAAAGTGTTGGCGCTAAAGGCTTGGCTTATATTATTTTTGATGAAAATGGTGAAGCCAAAGGTCCAATTGCCAAATTTTTAACTCCTGAAAAACTTGAAGAATTGAAAAAAACGGCGAATTTAAATAATGGTGACGCAGTTTTCTTTTCTTGTGGAAAATCGCATGAAGCCATTAAAATCGCGGGTCAAACCCGCATTAAACTTGGGCAAGATTTGAATTTAATTGATGAATCGATTTATAAATTTTGTTGGATAGTAGATTTCCCAATGTATGAGCTTGATCATGAAACTGGTAAAGTTGAATTTTCGCATAATCCATTTTCAATGCCTCAAGGAGGCTTAGAGGCTCTTAATTCGCAAGATCCAATTATGATTAAAGCTTTTCAATATGATATAGTTTGTAATGGCGTCGAGCTTTGCTCGGGAGCGATTCGCAATCATAAACCTGAAATCATGTATCGCGCTTTTGAAATTGCTGGCTATGGTCAAGATGTCGTCGAAAAACAATTCGGAGCAATGCTTAACGCTTTCAAATTTGGCGCCCCTCCCCATGGTGGTTTAGCTCCGGGAATTGATCGTATTGTTATGCTTTTGGCTGACGAGCCAAATATTCGCGAGGTAATTCCGTTTCCAATGAATGGTAAGGCGCAAGATTTAATGATGAATGCTCCAGCCAATGTTTCCGAGCGTCAATTAAAAGAACTTAAAATTTCGCTAGTTAAAGCCAATTCATAATTGGCTTTTAATAATCAGTTTTTAAAAAATATAAACCGCAAGATGGAGCGTTGGGACCTGATTTTGAGCGGTCCTTCGCTTCTAAAATATTTTTAATTTCATCGGCAGAAATTTTATTTTTACCAACCCAAACCAAAGTTCCAACAATATTTCGAACCATGTGATGCAAAAAAGATTTAGCACTCACTTCAACAAAAATTCTTTCCCCATCATTGCTAAAAATTTTAATATCTTTAATAGAACGAATTGGCGAAGAGGCTTGACATTCAGCATCGCGAAATGATGAAAAATCATGTTCTCCGAGTAAATATTCGCTAGCTTTTTGCATTGCTAAAATATCAAGTTTTTTACCGCCAACATGCCAAACGCGGTTTTTTTCAATTACAGCTGGAGCCTTGCGATTAAGGATTGCATAACGATAATGTCGCATTTTTGCATCAAATCTCGCATGAAAATTTTTATCAACAATTTCGGCGTCAATAATCGCTATTTCCTCATCTTTTAAATAAAAATTTATTCCCATAATTAATTGATGGCTTGAAAATTCTTGCGCTAAATCGACGTGAATAGTTTGAGCGATAGCATGAACTCCTGAATCGGTGCGACCTGAGGCAAAAATTTCAACATCATTTTGTGTAAAATTTCTAAATGCTTTTACAACTTGACCTTCAACAGTTTTAATGTGATTTTCATTTTGCATTTGAAAGCCATGATAGCTAGAGCCATCATATTCTAACATTAATTTGTAACGATATTTATTTATTGGTTCCATTCTTTAATTCG
>JBIIFQ010000041.1:0-8118 GCA_044237235.1 Rickettsiales bacterium | reverse complement strand
ATTAAAAAGATTTAAAGCCATCAAATTTTAACGAAATTTAAACGCTTTATTCCAAATAAAAGATTGTTTCTAAGATTATAAAAACAATCTAATATTTTGTCAAGAAGGCTAAAAAACATTATTTTACAATTTTTTAATTTCTGCAAGCGCTTTAGCAACCAAATTTTCCCTTGTAACTGATTGGTCTTCCGCAAAAATTCTATGAACAATTTTTTTATGCTCACCAGAAAGATGCCCTAGAGCTCCAATTTGACTGATGGCATATGCAATTTTTTCATTTCCTTCATTTTCTATTTTTGAACCTCCAACACCGGGACCACCATCGCCACCACCACCGCCACCGCCAGCTGGAAGACCACCAGCACCACCATCGCCAGCTGGAGGAGAAACACCAGCTCCAGCTGGAGGAGAAACACCAGCTCCGCCTCCATCACCACCAGCGCCACCAGCGCCAACACCACCACCAGCGCCAACACCACCACCAGCTCCGCCTCCATCACCACCACCAGCTCCGCCAGCACCACCAGCAGGTGGAGGTGGAGGTGATGGAGTATCAGCTGCAGCGGCGGCGGCGGCAGCTGCAGATTCGGCATCCGCCCTCGCCTTTTTAGCTTGAATATTGAGATCAGAAACATCTTGCGCAACAGCCTCTATTTTTTTGTCAATCTCATCATTTAAAATATTCTTCGCCAGCTCTTTTTGATCTTTAAAATTGGCTCCAATTGGAGGTTTATCTTTATGGACTGGATTGATTACGATTTCTCCTCTTATTGTTAATTTATTTTTATTTTCTTCAAATTTCCAAGCAATCATTTCATAATCATTGGATAGTGTGCTTAAATTATGTTTTAGAAAATCTTTTAATTTCTCTTTATCACTTAAAGATTCAATTTTTTTATTTAATAAGGCTAAATTATCTTTATCTTGATTAGCAAATTCTTCTATTAATTTAGTTCCAAACATACACTCAATTTTTGCAAGTCTCTCAAAAACCGTTTCTCCTTCTTTAACATCTTCAAGATTTTTCAATTTTTTAGCAATTTCTTGCAATTTTTCATTTCCTTTTACAATTTTAAGTTTTTTGTTTTCGTCTTTAAGTTTTTGCTTTACGTCTTTACGAATTTTTTTTGCTTCTTTGTTGCTCAACCTTCCTTTTCCTTTTTTTTCTTTATTAATTGCATTAGTTAATTCGTTTATGTTAATCTTAATCTTATTCACCTCTTCTAAAATTTTATCTTGTTCCTTCTTTACCTGATTAATCGCTGATTTTTTTATTTCTTTCAAAGCTAAGGCCATCTTTTCTTCTGGCTCGGTGCGTTTGGTGTTGTATTTATTGTCTTCGTTAATTTTTTTCTTCAATACATCTTCAAATTTTTGTTTATAAGCCTCATCACTTTCTCCGGCTTCTTTTTTAACAATTCCCGAAAATAATAATTCTTCTTTTTTCTTATCAATAAATCCATTGACAAGATTTTTGTTTTCGTCAAAGACAGAATAAAGGGTTTCTATCTTTAAATTTCTGTGGTGCTCTTTCATTGCCATATCGGTTTTGGATTTTTCTTTTAAGCCAATTAATCTAGCTCCTCTAACTAATACTTTTTTATATAAAGCTTCAATGGGTCTTACAACCGGATAAGCTATAACCGCGCCCACTGTTTTAGCTACTTTCCCCGCAACCTTTAAATTACTATCATTCGCTTTTTTGGTGTGATATGTGCCAGTAAAATATTTTTTTAGAACCGACTCACTTCTGGTTTTAACAAAGTTTTTATTTTTGCCTGTATTAGCATCAATTACTTTATGTTCTATTTTTATTTTTTCGTTATCAACCAAACCTTCGAATTTATTAATTGCATCAGGATCCCTAGCGACTCCAACTGTTTGCCTATCTAGTTTTTTCTCCTCTTTTGTAAATTGCTTTCCAAGCATTGAATGAAGTTTTTTATCAAATTTTCTTAAATTTTTTCTTGGATTTCTATCAAGAGCACCCTCGCCCAAAAAAGGACCCCTTATCAAACCGAGAGCATGATCTTTTGCCCCAAGCACAGCATTATCGATCCTTCCGAGTCTTTTCCTATTTTTCTCACCAAACGCAACCGATGTTTTATCTTTACTAAAGCGTAATTTATATTCTCTGTTAATATCTCTAGGGCTTTTGAAAGGCGACTTTGTTTTGCCTGTATTTCTAATCTTATTATATGCCCTTGAAGCTGAAGTCGCAGCACCAGAAGCAAGAAAATATAATGGAACGGCAACGGGTTGTAAAATTTTAGAAACTAAATTTACACCAACCGATGCAACCTTTACAACCGCCCCACCCTCTCTTTTTCTATCTTCGCGTTCCGATTTTATATCAAGACGATTATTAACCGCATTTTCTCTAAAAGCCTTGATGAATTCTTGTGCTTTTGCTTGAGCCTGCTCGGGCGGAAGCTCGTTATTTTTGAGGATATCCTTTACATGTGCTACCGCACTAGAAGCACTCATTTCGGCGTTGGATTTTATATAACCTTGTATCGATTTTTTCTTCATAAATTCAGAAACTTTTCTCTCAAATCCATCACTTTTTGCCCATTCTTGCACCGCCATTTTAAGCTGTTCCTTAGCTTCTTCGCCAACGATTCCTTCTTTTTTTAACTCTTGTGCTTTTTTCTTTTCAAAGTCTACTTTACGCTCATCTCCCCATTTTGTAACAGCTTCTTCAATTTTACCACGCGCATCTTTTCCAAAAATTCCCTGCTCTTTTAATTCTTTCGCCTTTTCTGCAATAAAGTTTTTCAACGGCTCTTTAACTAATTTTTGCTCAAATCTTTTTTGAATATTATGATTATCAAGTCCAAGTGCTACAGCTTTATTTTTGTTATTGGTAGCAAATAAATTTAATTCGCTCATCGCCTCTGCCCTGATAAAAGTATCACGATCTTCACCTTTTAAACCTTGTTTGTTAGCTTTGGTAGTTGCAGTAGACAGGGCAGAATCGATTTGCCTGTCGCGCAATAATGATCTAACACCTCTATTTCTTATTCCAAAATATTTAAATGTATTATTAACCATGTCGTTAACAGAGCCAGATCGACCGATTTCGGTTCTACCAAGTTTTGTCAATCCTTTTAACACCATTCTACCAGCATGAGCAATTCTTTGTCCACCAACTTTCGACCCCATCGCTTCACCCGCCATTGATTTGATACCCTTAACTATTGCAGAAGCAAATTGAAATCCTTTTTCACCTTTTCCGACTCCAGATGTAGCATCAGCGTTAGCAACTCCTCCGATCGAAATTAATTGTCCCGAAATATAAGCAGCCTGATTACATACCGATTTAGTAATAAAAATTAATGAACCAATTTTTAAGAAATATTCAATCCAAGCAAATAGACTTCTATCGAGCTCAGCTTTGTTAACGTTATAAGTTCCTAAAAGCTTGTTAGATTGATCTACTCCGCAAACTCTGAATGCAAGCATCTCTTTGAAAGTGAAATCTATCATTGTTAAAAAAGGATGAAGCATCGTAAACAAAATTACAATCTCAAGAGACCTAGCTCCAACAAATGCTAGCCAGTTATTAAACATATCTTTGGTTTTTTCAAAAAGACTGAATAAAATGAAAACTGGTCCGAGAGCAAGACCTATGGCAATTTTAAATAAGTTAATTAAATATTTCAAAGATACGTCGAGCATTGTGCTGATGAAGAAATAAATAAGATAAAAAATTGCAGGAATATAAATAATCGCAAATAACTCTTTTCCAGAAATAAATAAAAGCCCAAAAATTTTAGAAATAGTAGAATTTGATATTAAAGTTAATATCACATCATCGATATAAATAAACTTTCGGGCAACGCCATTTGTGCTTTCAACCGTATTAAAAACCGCTGGTTGCATATTGCTTTGAAAAATATCAGTTATAACATTTACCAAACTATCCATTCCATTTTTGAACAAACCAACAACAAATGTATTATAAAAAGACCAAGATTGTGGGCTTGTAAAAGCTATAACTAAGCCTATTTTTAACAATCTCGTCATTATTTCTTTTTTTCCATAATCAATCAAGCCCATGAAAAAAGCTAAACCAAAAAAAGAAACATAAAGAATCAATGAAATCAAGATTACATTTTTGGCAACTCTATCATTGATAATTTTTTTATACATAAATTGAACTACCCCTTCTCTAACTACAAAAGCTTGAGTTCCAGTGTCAAATATTCTAGAGCCAAAAAGATATCCGTCCATTTCTTTAACTATCGAAGCTATTAATCCATCTGGAGTTGCAGATTGAATACCACCTAAAAATTCAACTTTATACTCACCAGAATTATCTCCATAATATTGATCATAAAGGGTCAACTTTACCACTTCTCCGGGTTTATGATAATAGGGTTTTTCGTAATTAGCTTCTTTCGCTTTTTTACACTCATCGCCATTTTGCTCTTCTTCTGTGAGATCGGGATGATTAGGACCACTAGGACCATAACATTTAACAAAAATTTTATCATCTCGACTTCTAAAAGTTACTTTTGTTAAATCTTCACCAGTTGCCGAAGCACATTTAGAATTTGGTAAACCATGAATTGGATTAAGAGATATTGGGCAAAAAGAATTCACCGATGCTAAATGATAGGCTATTTTTGGAGTTTTATTTCCATCCTTGCCCCATAAAGAAATATATGCACCGACACCCATTTTAATGGCACAAGATTCATTCAGGTAATCTCGATTATTTTGAGGATTAAATGTTTTATTAGTTCCAATTATTGTTGAATCTTTACTATGAGTCTTCAATGGGAAAGAAATCCATTCTTTTGAAAAAATTTTTGATTTTTCAGCATCTGCAATTTCGCTACATTTAAAAAAATTTCCATCATTATGATTTGTTGAAATTTCAGTCCCCACTTCTGTTCCATTAATTTTATGTTTTTCTGGAGCATCCTTGCTATTCCAAAGTAATTTACCTCTGGAATCCACAGTTGATTCTGTTAAAATTGGTCCGCATCCACATTGATTTTCATATAAAAGCCCTGGAGCCATTAGTCCCAATTTTTTAAAACAAAGTGAACATGAAGGAGCGCTAGAAATTGTTTGATCATTCATATTTAAGTTAGTTGGTGACCAACCGCCATATAAATTGATTACAAAAGGATCGCCATTTGATTTTAACCCCGTATCCATCCAGCTTCTAATTTGACCGCCATCAGCTTCGGAATAAACACCCATCGCCGTCTCATCTTTAGCGATTAATTTTAAAGTTTTTGAGCCAAAATCTCCCGCTTCGTAACACTCTTTGTCACAAGAAACAAGAGTTATCACTAAAAAAACTAATAACAAAATGTGTTTTATTTTTTTAGTAAAATGCATTGTAAATTTATCAGTTCAACAACGGGAAAAACAAATTTTTAAGGAAAAATTTGAAAATAAAAGATTGGTACCTGCGGCCGGACTTGAACCGGCAAGGGCGTTGAAGCCCCACGGATTTTAAGTCCGTTATGTCTACCATTCCATCACGCAGGCAAACTTATTTGAATAAATAATAAATTTATTAATCAACTAATCAAGAAATTTTTTTAAAACTTTTAAAAAAATTTCTAATGAAATTTTTTTATGAATTTTTGCTTCGCCAATTTTGCTAAGTAAAATAAAAGTTAATTGATTATTTTCGGTTTTTTTATCTTTGAATAAATGTTTAATTAAATTTTCTTGATGCCAATTTTGACGAATATTTTTTAGACTCAACTCAAAGCCACTTTTGTGCAAATGATTAGCAATTTTTTGATATTCATCGGCATTTATTAAACCAAGATTAAGCGACATTTGACTTGCCATTAACATACCAATTGCCACAGCTTCGCCATGTAAAATTTCATTGGAATAATTAGTTTCAGTTTCAAAAATATGTCCAAAAGTATGGCCAAAATTCAACAAAGCTCTTTCGCCATTTTCTTTTTCATCGCGTCCAACAATTTGAGATTTAATTTCGCATGAACGCGTAATAATTTTTTGTAAAATTTGCAAATTTTTGGCAAAAATTTCCGTTAAATTTTCATCGAGAAATTCAAAAAAACTTTTATCGTAAATAAAACCATATTTTACAATTTCCGCATAGCCCGCGCGCAATTCGCGAATTGATAAAGTTTCAAGAAAATCAATATCGCAAAGCACTAATTTTGGTTGATAAAAACTGCCGATTAAATTTTTCCCCTCGCGTGAATTAATGGCGGTTTTGCCTCCAACCGAACTGTCGACCATCGCCAAAAGCGTGGTGGGAATTTGAATAAAATCAATTCCACGTAATAAAATTGAAGCACAAAAACCGGTTAAATCTCCAACCACTCCCCCGCCAAAAGCTATTAATAAAGTGTTACGATCAATATTTTTTTGTAAAATTTCTTCGCAAACTTTTTCAAAAACCGCAAATGATTTTGAAGATTCACCTGGCTTAACCACAACAAAATCAATATTTTTATCAAAATTTTTTAATTTTTCGCCATGAAATTTAATAACATTTTCGTCACTTATGGCAATTATTTTATTATAATTTTTGGTTTGCAAAAAAATTCTCAATTGCTCTAAAATATTGCTTCCAACAATAATTTGATAAGATTTTTCTGGTAAATCAAGGTTGATTTTATTGAACATTTTTACAATATTTTTATTTTGTTAATAATTTTTTCAATAATGTCTTCATGCGTTAAGTGCGTAGTGTCAAAATCAAAATCCGCTTCCTGATAAATTGGATAACGAATTTTTGCCAAATCTTCTAAAACTTGGCGCTTATTTTTTTGATTTAAAAGTGGACGATTCGCTTTAGATCCAACTCTTTTTAAAGTTTCTTCGATTGACGCATGAAGCCAAATTATCGATGTTTTTTGTTTTAAAATTTTACGAGTTTCGGGATTTATAAAAGCTCCACCACCAAGGGAGAGAACGACCTCTTCATCACGGTTAACTATTTCTTGAATTGTTTTAGCTTCAATTTCACGAAAATATTTTTCACCATTTTGTGCGAAAATATCAGCAATTGAACGATGTTCGCTATCTTCAATTTCTTGATCGCTATCGATGAAATAATATTTTAAAATTTGTGCTAAACGGAAACCGATAGTTGTTTTTCCAGCTCCCATTAAACCAACAATTGTAATTATTTTCTTTTTAGGCATTTTTTATCTTGAAAAATTTTTTTTGAAATTATAGATTAAGAAATAGGTTCATCAACCAAAATTTTTTAATTACTTAAAAATAAAATAAATTTGAGGAATAATATGATTGAATATAACAGCAAAACATCTTTTGCCTCTTCCGCATCGAGAACTTCAACCTTTGACTCCGCCCTTCGCGATTATATGGTTAAGGTTTATCAATATATGTCAATTGCGTTGGCAATTTCTGGCTTAGTCGCCTTCATGGTTTCATCCTCTCCAGCAATAATGCAAGCCATTTTTGGAACTCCACTCGCTTATGTAGTTATGTTTGCACCACTAGGTTTTGTAATATTTTTTGGCATAAAATTAAATTCGATTTCTGCCGAAAAAGCTAAATCTTATTTATGGATTTATTCTGGATTAATGGGACTTTCTTTGGCATCTATTTTTGCAATTTACACAGGAGCCAGCATTACTCGCGTATTTCTCATCACCGCTTCAACTTTCGGTGCCATGAGTTTATATGGTTACTCGACTAAAAAAGATTTGACCAACTTCGGATCGTTCTTAATCATGGGCTTAATCGGCATTATGATCGCATCTTTGGTTAACATTTTCTTAAAAAGTTCTGGTCTTGATTTTGCGATTTCTTTCCTTGGAGTTTTCATTTTCATTGGTTTAACCGCATATGATACTCAAAGAATTAAACAAACTTATTATCACTTTGCTGGTAATAATGAAGCGGTCAGTAAAATGGCGGTTATGGGTGCTTTAAATCTTTACATGGATTTCATTAATTTATTTATCATGCTTCTTCGTTTTTTTGGCGAAAGAAGAAATTAATCTAAATAAATTTTAATAAAAAATAAAAAGGGGTTTAAAGAAATTTAAACCCCTTTTTATTTTTAGATTCTTATATCGCTGCAAATTTTAAAAGAACTTGCAACGCATACACGGGCTCTAGCTCCCCCCTGAGGGC
>JBIIFQ010000027.1:0-10123 GCA_044237235.1 Rickettsiales bacterium | reverse complement strand
TTTTTAGATTTTATACCACTACAATTTTATACACTCGTAAAGAATACGAGCTCTAGCTCCCCCCTGAGGGCTCTTCGCGTTAAAAAAATAGCCTAAACGGCTATTTTTAGCGAAGAGCCCTCAAGGGGAGAGCGATTACACCGTATGCGTTGCGAGCTCTCTTAAAACTTGTAGGGGTGTAAGGGGAGCTACATTATGAAGTCTTTTCAAATTTGTAGGGGGCAAGAAGTTATTTTTTTAAAAAACTTACTCAACAACAATGCAATCGGAGCGAGTTTTTTGGGCCTTGGAAACAAATCTTGTACAAAATTCTTCGGCATCAATTTGATTAAAAAATTCACCAATTTGTAAACGAAAGAAAATTCCGCGACGCCCCAAATCAACTTCTTCAATAAAATATTTTGTTCCGCTAAAAATTTCTGGATGAAGTCGACTTATTTTTTTCCAATATTCTTCGCAATTTTCTTTCGAGGACATTGCCGAAATTTGAACACGAATTGCACTTCGCTTACGAGGCGTAGGCTGAACTTTAATTGGCGCTTCAATAATTTTTGGCGTCTCTTTAACTTTTTCAATCTTTTTTTCTTCCACTAATTTTATGTTTTCATTTAGTGGTTTTTCAATTTTCTCATTAGAAATTTCATCAATTTTTTTAACTAAATTTTCTGTGTCATCAAAATTTTCCTTAATATTATTTTCATTAATTGAATTTTTATAATTGCGGGGCGGATAAGCTGGCTCTTGATTTTTATTAATTTTAATTTCTTCTTTTAAAATATCTTTACGATTACCAAAAATATCGTCATAAATCGAGCGGTTAACTATTCTTTCATTGCTTTTATCATTATAATCCCCGCCTTCATAAACCTTAATTGGCGAATCTGGACCCTTGATTGTTTCAATTTCTTTATTTGAATTATTTTGATTAATAAAATAATAAGCATTAATAGTTATATAAATAAATGCCGAAATAGATAACAGTGTCGCCGAAATCAAAAAAATTTTTTTTGCCAAAAAAGGGCTTCTCTCTGGTTCGTTAGTTTTTTTATATCCAAAATCTTCCATTTTTGTTAAATAAATTAAATTAACGCATTTCTTCTAAAGCCTTGATATTAAATATATCGAGACATTGAGAAATAATTTTTTTCAAAGCTAAAATTAAATAAATTCTAGCAAAACTAGTTGCAAAATTATCTTTTAAAATAAATTTTAAATTTTGATTCTCAATACCTTTATTCCACAATCCATGAAATTCGGCACTTAATTCTTGTAAATAAAAAGCTAATCGATGAGGCTCAAAATTTGTAACCGCCATTTCAATTGAACGCGTAAAGCTCGCCAATTTTTTTATTAAAGCCAACTCACTTTCATCTTGCAAATTATTGAGAAAATCAAAATTAGCAATCGATTTAATGCGATTATTTTCATCAAAAATTTTGTTATAAAAATCACGATGTTCATTTTTTAAATTTCTAAGCACCGAACAGCATCTAGTGTGCGCATATTGCACATAAAAAATTGGATTATCTTTTGATTGCTCAATTACTTTATTTAAATCAAAATCAAAAGGAGCGTCATTTTTACGAGTAAGCATAATAAAACGCAAAACATCTGCTCCAACTTCGTCAATTACCTCGCGAGCGGTGATAAAATTACCCGCTCTTTTTGACATTTTTAAAGGCTCACCATTTTTAACAAATTTCACCATTTGGCACAAAATTATTTTTAGTTGCGCTTGATTGTTGGTTAGAGCCGAAGTCGCCGAAGTTAATCTTTTAACATAACCCGAATGGTCGAAGCCGAGAGGCATAATAAAAATGCGGGCACCGCGTTCAAATTTGCTTTTAATATAAGCCAAATCCGCCCCGAAATAGGTTGGAGTGCCATCAGATTTTTTGACAACGCGATCTTGATCATCGCCAAATTTTGTTGAGCGAAATAAAGTTTGATCTTGATCGTCATAGCCTTCGGGCAAAGCTCCTACCCCTTTTTCGGTTTTTGGCGCTTCAAGTTTTCCAACATAAATTAAATCTTGTTTTTCTAAAATTTTTATAGTTTCTTCAATTTTGTTTTTATCGTGTAAATTAGTTTTTTCTGAAAAATAACTATCATGTTTTATGCCAAGAGCCAGTAAATCACTTTTAATTAAATTCAACATTTCATTTATAACAAAATCACGAATTTTTGGTAAATATTCATCGGGAGTTTTATCGACCAAACTTTCTTGAAAATTTTGTTTTAATTTTTCGCCAATTTCGATTAAATATTCTCCCGGATAAAGCCCTTCGTAAAAATCAACAGAGTGCCCCAAGCTTTGTAAATAGCGTAAATATGCTGATTTTAAAAGTGTTAAAATTTGTCCACCAGCATCGTTAATGTAATATTCTTTCAACACATCATAACCAACTTTTTGTAATAATTTTGCCAAAACATCACCATAAATTGCACCACGAGTATGTCCGACGTGAATTGGGCCCGTAGGATTGGGAGAGGCATATTCTAAATTTATTTTTAAATTATTACCAATATTTGGAAAATTTATTTCTTCACGGGAATTTATGCTTTTTAATACTTCATAATAAATATTATTTTTTAAAAAAATATTGATAAAACCGGCACCGGCGATTTCAATTTTTTCAACATTTTCATTAGAAAAATTTTCGATAATTAATTTGGCAAGTTGATTGGGATTGCTTTGAAATTTTTTACATAAAATCATGGCGATATTACAAGCCAAATCGCCATGAAGCCTTTCTTTTGAAGGCTCAACCGTGAAATTTTTTAAATCATTCTCAGTGATTATGATATTTTTTTCTTGAGCAATTTTGTGGATTACCTTAGAAAACTCTTGGCGAAAAATTTGAAAAATATTTAACATTTTGCAATTAATAATTAGTTCTTTTAGAATTTAATTTATAAAGAATAAATTTAAATTTGAATTAAATTTTATGGATATTAATTATAACAGCACCACTTACTTAGTTAAAAGAATTACACGCGAATATATTATTTCGCATTGGAAAATTTTATCAATCTCGGTTGTGTTAATGCTTGTTATTGCTGGCACGACAGCTCTTCATGCGTGGCTGATTAAACCCGCACTCGATTCAGTTTTTTTCGAAAAAGATTATCATGCCTTAATTTATATTCCAATTATTGTTTTAATCGTTACTTTTGTCAAAGGCTTTGCCACTTATTTTCAACTTTTAACGATGAATTATTTGAGTTTACGCATTACTTCCGAAATGCGTATTCGTCTTTATCGACACTTCATCACTTCAGATATTTCTAAGCTCCACAGCAAATCTTCGGGCGATATGATCGCCAGCATTATTGGCGAAATCGGTGCGGTTGTTAATCTCATCAGCATAAGTCTCAATGGTTTTGTCAAGCAACTTTTTACAATTGTTGCCTTGGTGGTAGTGATGTTTAATCAAAGTTTAGAATTATCTTTAGTGGCTTTTATTGGCTTTCCCTTGGCGGTTTATCCGATTTATAAATTGGGTAGAAAATTAAGAAATTTATCCTTTAAAAATCAAGAAATGGCGGGGAAATTTAACTCACAAATGAGCGACACTTTGCAATATTCTAAACTGGTCAAGGCTTATCATTGCGAAGAATTCGAAGTTAAAAGAATGTCTTTAATCGTCGATTCAATTTACAAAATGGGCAAAAAACTTTCGCGCATTTCTTTAATCTCTTCACCTTTCGTCGAAAGTTTGGCGGGCTTTGGCGTTGCCGCCGTAATTTGGTACGGTGGACATCAAGTAATTTCTGGCGCCACAACTCCGGGGGCTTTTTTCTCATTTTTTACGGCGATGATGATGGCTTATCGTCCATTAAAAGCGGTTTCTGGAATGAATTCAAGTGTGCAAATGGGTTTGGCGGCGGCCTCAAGACTTTACACTTTATTTGATGAAAAACCTAAAATTTTTGATAAACCAAATGCCATCGAACTCAAAGAAACCAAAGGCGAAGTTGAATTTGAAAATGTCCAATTTTCTTATGATGAAAATAAAATTACTTTGGATAATTTAAATTTTAAAGTGAAAGCGGGTCAATCAGTTGCCCTCGTTGGTCACTCAGGCGGAGGCAAATCAACGATTATGAGCATGATTTTACGCTTTTATGATCCAAGCTCAGGCGCGGTAAAACTCGATGGACACAATATTTCTGATTTAACTTTAAAATCGTTACGAGGATCGATGTCGGTGGTTAATCAAGAAGTTATGCTTTTTGACGACACGATTTTAGAAAATATTCGTTATGGCAAAGTTGACGCTACGGAAGAGCAAATTTTCAAAGCTGCTAAAATGGCGGAAGCTGATGAATTTATTCAAGAATTACCCGAAAAATATAATAGTAAAGTTGGGCAAAATGGCATTCGTTTATCGGGCGGTCAACGCCAAAGAATTGCGATTGCCAGAGCTATTTTATATGATGCACCAATTCTTCTTCTCGATGAAGCAACCTCTTCACTTGATCCAATTTCCGAAAAATTAATCAAAGATGCACTTAATTCTTTGATGAAAAATCGTACCTCAATCATTATCGCTCATCGTTTATCAACTATTATTCATTGCGATAAAATTATTGTAATCGCAAATGGCAGAGTGGTTGAAGAGGGTTCACATAAAGAATTGTTAGAAAAAAATGGTGCTTATTCTAATCTTTATTTAAAACAATTTGAAATTAATCAAGATGCTTAATAATCAAGATAATATAAAAATTCCAACAGATTCTGGAGAAATTACTTTTAACAGCAAAATCAAAGCCAAACCGCAGTTAAATCTTGATAAAAAATTACTAAAAGATTTAAAGAAAAAGAAATTATCTCAAGCTTTGAGGGCTAATTTAAACAGAAGAAAGATAGATTAATATTGCTTCCAAAAAATTCTAGAAATAATTATTTTTTCGGAGATTTTGCGGAATTTTTAACCGAAGGTTTACCGTTTTCTAATCTTAAACTATCGATTCTTTTTTTAAGATTTTCCAAAAATTTATCCATACCTTCTTCACTAATTGATGAATTAAATTCTGAGCGTTGAGTTTCAATTAAACTTACTCCTTCAGCGATAAAATCAACTATAAAAAAATTTCCTTCATTTTCTTTAATGCGAAAATCGAAAAAAATTGTTACATCGGAATTTTTTGGTGTAAATTCACTTTTCACTAAATAAAAATTACTCTGTTTTTCAACGGAATTTACCGCAAATTTTTTGCCATCGTAACTATTAAATTTCGGTCCGTAAGTGTTAATCATGAATTCACGATACATCGACATAAATTGTTTTTTTTGTTCTTCATTAGTGGTTTTATGATTTTTACCGAGAACGAAGCGTGCAATCCATTTAGAGTCGGTCGATTTATCAATAATATGAATAATTTTTTGCTTTCTTTGAACTTCGTTTAAAGATTTATCTTTGGCTACATCAATAATTTGGTCGCCAACAATTTGCACGAATTCTCTAATCATATCTTGAGGAGCTTTGTTCTGAGCAAAAGCTTCGTGATTAAAAAGAAAAAACAAAACTAATAAAATTTTTTTCATATAAAATTGTTATGTTGTTAATTATCGATTTGAGCCAAACGTCTTTGCAAATAAGCGCTTCGAATTGTTGCATATGGATCGAAAGAATCTTTGCGAATACCATCGAGAATGTCAAGAAGTTCTTCGCGATTATCTATAACCTTGATTGCGGTATTGGCGATGCGATAATTGCCATCGATTAAATTGGTATTACCACCGAAATGTAATACGTTAAAGCTAACGGGATCTAGAGAGCGATCGAATATAAAGCCTCCGAGATCACGAGTGTTTGATGGTCCAAAAAAAGGAAGCATTAAAAAATTATCCGAACTCATGCCCCAATAGCCAAGAGTTTGTCCGAAATCTTCTCTTTCATAATCAAGACCTTTTTTACCCGCAACTTCAAAAAAACCTCCCAAACCCAAGGTGCTGTTAATTAAAAAACTCGAGATTGTTGCTAAGCCATTGTCAATTTTACCTTGAGTAAAAGAATTTAAAGCAGAAATTGGCAAGGTTAAATTATCAAGAAAATTACGGACTGAAGTGCGAGCCGGCTTGGGAACAGAATAACGATAAGTTCGAGCAACATGCTCAATGAAATGGCGATCGATAGTGTCGTTTAATTTATAAACTTTACGATTAAAATTTTCAAAAGGATCGTGAATTGAACCTTTATTGATGGCACTTTCAAATTGCGAAAATTCTTTTTCGAAATCGGCATCATTTTCTTGGGCAAAGCAATTTAAAGAAAATTGATTTATTAATATTAAAAAACCAACAAAAAATCTCCATTTGCAATAATTGATAGTTATGGCTTTAAGCATCAATTTCAAAGGATTTTATATTGATATTAATTTGCTCCAAAAGTTCATGAAATTTGGGGTCAATTTCGGGATTTTTTGAAATCGCATCTTCAAGGATTTTTTTAGCTTTAAGAGGATTTTCCTTTAAAATTAAAACGTAAGCGAGTTGGTAGTGGGCTTCATAAAATTGTGGCCAAAATTTGGTCATAATAAAAAATCTAAAGTGAGCATCACTTAAATTACCTTTTTCAAGATGACTCATTCCAAGTTTATAATTTGTTTCAACTAAGTTTTTGGATTTTTCTTTAATTAAAGCATATTCCTTAATAGCTAAATCGGTTTTTTCCGATAAAAATCCAGAAAAATTTTTAATATTTTGTTGAATTTTTGAAGCAACTTTTTCTGATTTAAGTTCTTTTTCAGATTTTTTACCCAGCGCTTTATTAATTAGAAATTTAATCATTTTTACAATAAATAAAATAAGATATTGACCAACTTAATTTTTCATAAGTTAGGTTATTTTGAAAATTTTTCAAATAAAATTTTTTCAATTCTTTAAAATTTTTCTTATTATCGTTTGGTAAAGAATAATTTACACCAATTTTTTTAAAAGATTTTAAGGCCTCAATAAGATTTAAAAATTTTTCACAAATTTTCTCATAAATCAAGGTTTTTTTAGCAAATTGGTTATTTGTTAAAATATTTGACAACTCTTGATTATCAGGCATTTTATTAATTGAAAATGGTGAATTTTTTAATTCTGCAAAACTATTATTATCGGGAATTGAAAAAGCCAAAATTCCTTGCGATTTTAAAATTTTATATAAATTACTGAAAAGTTTTTCATAATTTTCGATCCATTGCAATGAAAAAGATGAAATAATTATGTCAAAACTTGATTCGGCGAAAGGTAAATTTTCAATGTCTCCACAAATTTTGGTAATTTTAGTGGAATTTTTTTGAAAATTATTGAGCATTTTTAAACTTAAATCAATTTCATAAATTTCGCAATTATTAAGATTTTTTAAAAGGTTTCTAGAGATAAAGCTGGTGCCACTTCCGAGGTCAAGAATTTTAATTTTATTGGAAATTTTATTATTAATATTTTCAATAAGAATTTTACATAATTTTTTGGCAACTTTTTTCTGAATATTAGCATTTATGTTATATTCACTAACTTTAGAGGAAAAATTATAATTAATTATTTTTTTATCATAGCTCATGTTTGTTAACCAAAATTAACTATAATTCTTTTTATCTAAATCTTCAATTAAAGTAACAATGTGATTCACTAAATCTGCACTATTTACTTTGTGATTTGGCTTACCATCGATATAAACATTGTGGCGATCACCGCCTGTTCCCGTGATGCCAATTTGAGTATGCGCCGCCTCGCCGAGTCCATTAACAACGCATCCAAGAATCGAAACCGTGATCGGATTTTTAATATGCTCAACCCTTTTCTCAACTTCTTCAACTGTTTTAATTACATCAAAACCTTGTCTGGCACAAGATGGACAAGAAATTAAATTGACTCCGCGATGACGCAAACCGAGAGTTTTGAGAATTTGATAAGCAACTTTTACTTCTTCCTTTGGATCCGCCGAAAGCGAAACGCGCATTGTATCGCCAATCCCTTGCCACAACAAACTTCCAAGTCCAATTGAAGATTTAACTGTTCCGGCGGAAAGACTTCCCGCCTCAGTAATACCAATGTGCAAGGGGTAATCACAATTTTCTGCTAAAGCTTTATAACTCGCAACCGCCAAAAAAACATCGGAGGCTTTAACGCTAATTTTAAAATTAAAAAAATCATTATCTTCGAGTATTTTAATGTGACGTTGTGCCGACTCTACCAAGGCTTCGGGCGTTGGGGTTTTATATTTTTGCAAAATATCATTTTCTAATGAACCAGCATTTACACCGATACGGATCGAACAGCCATAATCTTTGGCAGCCTTTATCACTTCACGAACCTTTTCATCTGAACCAATATTTCCAGGATTAATTCTCAAACATTTAGCGCCGGCAACTGCCGATTCTATAGCGCGACGATAATGAAAATGAATGTCCGCAATAATTGGCACGGGACAATGTGGAATAATTTTGGCTAAAGCTTCCGAAGATTCTTGATCAGGAACCGAAATTCTAATTAATTCGGCACCAACTTCATGGCATTCATTAACTTGACGAATAGTGGCTTGGACATCTACCGTTTTGGTGTTGGTCATGGTTTGCACTGCAATTGGAGCATCGCCTCCGATTGCAACATTGCCGACAAAAATTTGCTTAGATTTGCGTCGATGGATGGCGCGATAAGGACGGATTTCGTTGATTTTATCTTGCATAAATTTTACGAGATATTTTTAAAAAAATTAGTAATTTTTGTATAATTTTTTTCAAGCAAAAAATTAATTTTTGCCCGATCAAATTTTACAATATTTATAATCGAAATAAAGTCTTTAAAACCAAGTCCACCATAATTTTTAAAGGGATTAATTTTATTAATTTTTAAAAAACTTAGAATAATTAAAAAGCGGAAAAAAATTACGTCAAAATTCTTTTCAAAAAATTGTTCGGTTGAATTTTCAAAAGTAATTTTATCATCGATAAAATTTTGAAAATCTTTATCTTCTAAAATTTTTTCAATCTTAAAGTTTTTTAAATTTTCAATATAATTTTCAAGATTTTCAAAAAATTCTTCGTAGAAAATTTGTAGATATTTTTGGTTTAAATCGAAAATATCTTTCCAGATTTCGGGGTTTGAATCATCAAGGCGGAAGGCATTTTTAAAAAAATCATTATCGATTTTTTTTAAAGAAAATTCGATGCATAAAAATGATAAAAATTGTGGCAAATGCGAAACTAAAGCATAAATTTCATCGTGATTTTTTGCCTCAATAAAATCAGGAATGGCATTGATTTGTTTAGCTATTTCAAAAAGTTTTTGAGCTTCAGAAATATTATTTTGATTTTTACAAATCAGAAATTTTTTATTTAAAAAAAGATCTTCATCCGAATTTTCAAATCCACTCTCAGCACTTCCAGCAATTGGATGGCTGGGCACAAATTTTTGTGGAATATTTTTAAATTTAAAATCCTTTACTGAACCAATATCAAAAATTAAAGTTTGTACATTAATTTTGGCATGAATTTTGGTAAAAACTTGTTGATACTGATTAAGTGGAACGCAAATTGCAATCAAATCAAAATCATTTAAATCATCATCTAGAAGCGCGATGTTATCGATAATTTTTTGCTCCTTGGCAAGCTCAACAGCGTCAATATCAATATCAAAAGCATAAATGCTTTGCGAAATATTATGTTTTTTGAAAGATTTAGCAATCGATCCACCAAGAAGTCCAAGCCCAATTATTAGTGTTTTTTTATAAGTAAAGTTTTCCAAAATTAAAAAATTTAATAAATAAATTGCAAAAGAAAAAATTGAATTTAAATTAACAAATTGAATTAATTTTTTAAATTCTTTTTTATAAATTATATTTCAAGAAATTTTTAAAACAACCAATGAAAAATTTTTTAATCATAATAACTTTATTTCTCGGGCTAACTTCTTGTACCAACAAAGTTGTTGATATTAAAAGTCCCTGTGTTTCTTCTGAAGATGGCCCATGTGGTTCTAAAAGACCAATTAATGATTGGTGGATTAAAGATTATAAAAAGCATCATTTAAATTCCTTGTCTTAACTTTTATTTTTGAATTATGTCTCAACAAAATACCAATACTGATGCCAATGGCAATAAAAAAGAATTAACATTTGCAGAAAAATTT
>JBIIFQ010000082.1:0-5311 GCA_044237235.1 Rickettsiales bacterium | reverse complement strand
GGCGCAACTGGAAGCTTATTATCAATTTGTAAAGATTTATGCGAAATTCTGCCGACATGCCATAATTGTAAGAAAATTTTGCCACCTTTTTCATGAACGGCTTTGGTTACTAATTTCCAACCCTCAACTTGTTCTTTCGAATAAATTCCCGGAGTCGCTGGATAGCCTTTACCTTGCGGTGAAATTTGCGTTGCTTCGCTAATTATCAAACCCGCACCCGCTCTTTGCGCGTAATATAATGCATTAAGTTGTTGAGGAATGTCGCCGGGTTGAATTGAACGCATTCTAGTCAATGGAGCCATTATTACCCTGTTTTCTAGAGTCATGTCGCCGATTGTTAATTTATCAAATAAACTTGTCATGATTGGGGAAAATTAAATTAAAAAAATATTGATCTAGAATTCTTGGGTTGCCCAATTTTGAATCTTAAAAAAACATTTGTCAAAAAAAATATATTCAATAATGAATTTAATTTTTTTAAGAAAAATTATAAAACAAAATCAAGATTATATTAGAAAATTAAAGTTTAAAAAACTTTTACATTTATTTTAATTAAACTAAAATCATCAACACAAATTAACTTAAAATATTTATATGCAATTTATTGATGAAGCAAAAATCCACATTCAATCTGGCAATGGTGGCAATGGTGCGTCGAGTTTTCGTCGTGAAAAATTTATTCAACGTGGCGGTCCCGATGGCGGTGACGGTGGACGCGGTGGCAGTGTAATTTTCCGTTGCGTCAAAAATCTCAACACCTTGATCGACTTCCGTTTCAAACAACATTTTACCGCACAAAATGGCGCTTCGGGTCGCGGAAGTAATCAGCACGGTCTTTCGGGCAATGATTTAGTTTTAAATGTTCCGCTCGGAACGCAAATTTTCAGCGAAGAAAGTCAAGAATTAATCGCCGATTTAATGCATGAAGATGATCAAATCATCATTGCTAAAGGCGGTCGCGGTGGGCTTGGCAACTCAAATTTTAAAAGCTCAATAAATCGCGCTCCAACTCATGCCCAAAAAGGTGAAGAAGGTCAAGAATTTTGGGTTCGTTTACAATTAAAATTATTGTCGGACGCTGGATTACTTGGCATGCCCAATGCCGGTAAATCAACTTTTTTATCATGCACAACTCGAGCTAAACCTAAGATTGCCGACTATCCCTTCACTACTCTCAAGCCTCAGCTCGGCGTAGTTTACGTTGATAATAGTGAATTTGTTTTGGCGGATATTCCGGGTTTGATCGAAGGTGCCAGCGAAGGCAAGGGTCTCGGCGATCGCTTCTTGAAACACATTGAAAGATGCGGAGTTTTATTGCATTTAATTGATGCAAGTTCAGAAAATATTGTTGAAAATTATCGCGTAATTCGTCAAGAATTAGCAGGCTACAACCGCGATTTACTTGATAAATACGAGGTTATCGCATTAAATAAAATTGATTTACTCGACGCCAAAGAATTGACAAAAAAGGTTAATCAATTAAAAAAGTTCTTGATTAAAAATAACAATCTTGAGCCGAAAATTTTTAAAATTTCGGCGGTAACACAAAAAGGCGTCGAAGAAATTTTGCGCGAATTATTTGAAAAAATAAAATTATATCGTCAAGAAAAAAATGAAGAATAAAAATACCGCACTCATTACTGGCGCAAGCCAAAGAATTGGCAAGGAAATGGCGATTTATTTGGCAAAAAAGGGCTATGATTTGGTTATTCATTACAATAATTCCAAAGAGCAAGCATTAAAATTAATTGCAGAATTAAAGAAAAATTACAACATCGATGGAGCCACGATTGACGGTGATTTAAGCGATAAATCTTCGGCAAAAAAAATCGCCGATTTTATGTTTAAAAATTTTCCAAATTGGAATTTATTGATCAACAATAGTTCGATTTTTCATAAATCTAAATTCCTAAATGATTTAGATGAAGAATTTGAAAAAAATTTAAATATTCATTTAACCTCGCCCCTTTATTTAAGCCATTTTTTTGCTAAAAATGTTATTGAAAAAAAAATAAAAAATGCTCAAATAATTAATATGCTCGATAAAAATATTGCACGCATCGATACCGTAAATTTTTATTATTTATTATCGAAAAAATTTCTTGCCGAATTCACCAAAATGTTAGCGCTTGAAGTTGCTCCACAAATTAGAGTAAATGGCATCGCACCTGGATATATTTTACCAGAAATTGATGTTAATCCTGAATATTTAAAAAAAATTCCTCAATTAATTCCATTACAAAAAATCGGCGACACCAAAAACATTGTGCAAACTCTTGAATTTTTACTTGAAAATGATTTTATCAATGGACAAATTTTATCAATCGACGGAGGCGCTTCATTAAATCATGCCGGATAATTCAAACCTTTTTCCAATCGCTATTTTCGCAGGTCGCGGACAGTTACCAAAAATTTTAATCGATGATTGTTTAAAGAAAAATCGTCGCTTTGTGTTGTTTTTATTACTTGGTGAGGAATATAGCATCGACTACTCGCAGTTCAATCCAACCACAATTGGTTATGGTGAAGTTGAAAAATTTCTCAAGATAATTCACGAAGCCAAAATTCACAATTTAGTTTTCATCGGAGCCGTCACCAAACCAAATTTTTCCAGCTTAAAAGTTGATAAAAAAGGAGCAATTTTACTCACCAAAATCATCGCCAACAAAATCTTGGGAGACGATGCCGTTCTTCGCACCGTAATTAATTTTTTTGAAAAAGAAGGTTTAAAGATTTTACGTATCGACGAACTTCTTGATTGCATTATTTCCAGCAAAAGCACCATTACCAAAATTATTCCATCGCCAAAAGATTTCATCGATATTGAAATTGGCTCCAAAGCCATTCGTCATTTTTCGCGTTTTGATGTTGGACAAAGTTTAGTGGTTTCGCAAAAACAAATTATTGCGGTTGAGGCGGTTGAAGGAACGGACGCCATGATTGAGAGATGTAAAAACTTAAATATCGATTACGCTAAAAATGCCATTTTAATTAAAATGAAAAAAAGTGGACAAACCTCGAAGGCTGATTTGCCAACGATCGGCGTCAATACGATTGAAAAATGTCATCAATCAAATATTATTGGGATTGCCATTCAAGCCAATACTACCTTGGTTCTCGACAAAGAAAATATTATAAAAAAAGCCGACGAACTTGGCTTATTTATCACTGTTATTAAATGAAAATATCAAAAAATAATTTAAAAATTTTTGAAAATTTACCGCCGGAAGTTTTAAAAATTTTTGCAATATTTGGCGAAAATATCCGCTTGGTTGGCGGTTCGGTTCGAGATTTAATTTTAGAAAAAAAAGTAAATGATTATGATTTTGCTTGTAAATTTTTACCAGAAAAGATTGAAAAAATCCTTGAAGAGAATAATATAAAATCAATTCCGACTGGCTTAAAATATGGCACCATAACCGCCGTAATTAATCACAAAAATTTTCAAATTACCACTTTAAGAAAAGATGAAAATCAAAAAGGTCGAGATTGCGACGTAAATTTTGTTGAAGATTTTTATGAAGATGCCAAGCGTCGTGACTTTACCATTAACGCTCTTTACCTTGACTCCCTTGGTGAAATTCACGATTATTTTAACGGCATCGATGATTTAAAAAATCGTAAAGTTCGTTTTATTCTCGATCCAAAAATCCGCATTCAGGAAGATTATTTACGAATTTTACGCTTCCTTCGCTTTTCTTGTGATTATACAGAAGAGCTTGATAAGGAAGGCTTGGAGGCTTGTTTGCAATTTAAAAATTTTTTAGAAAAACTTTCCAAAGAAAGAGTTCGTGAAGAATTTTTAAAAATAATTTCGAGCAAAAATTCAGCACAAATTATTAATGTTTTAAATCTTTTGAATGCACAAAAAATTGATGAAATTTTATGGGATTTGAATATTGATAATGAAGGCTTTGATATATTTTTAACTTTAGAAAAATACATCGCCAAAAATGATTTAAAAATTATTAAAATTGCCATAATTTTTTTAAATTTAGATTTAGATTTAAAAAATTTTAATAAAAATTTTTGTTTAACAAAAATTGAAAAAAAATTTTTACAAAATTGTTTAAATCTTTTAAAAAAATATAATTTAAAAAACATTGATGAAGTCGATATTAACCAGATCCTCGTAGAATATTCAAAAAATTTTGTTTTAAATTTTTATATAATTTTTTATTGCAAAAATTTTACAAAAATTTCACAAAATCACTTGGAAAATATAATAAAATACATTACAAATCTTCAAGTTCCTAATTTTTTGTTTAAAATTAGTGACATAGAAAAATTTGATTGCCCAAAACATAAACTTAATTCAACTTTAAAAGCCTTGAAAATTAAGTGGGCACAAAGTAATTTTGAAATGTCTCATGACCAATTTTTAATTGAAGTTAAAAGTCTTCTTCAATAAAAATGGCTAATAAATTTGTTTAAAATTAATTGCTTTAAAAATGGCCACCTCTAAACAAGAGCAACTTTATAACGAAATTATTGAATATTATGATTTCGCCGACAAGCTAATTCAAATCGTTGAAAACAGCACGGATGAATTAGCTGAACAACAATTTGAAATTATAGAAGAAGCGATTAGTCGCTTTGAAAAATGCGCTGATTTTTTAGCCAATCAATATATTGAATATATTAAAACGGGCGAAACTAAAGATATATTAGAATCTACTCGCTCTTCACTCCAAGAGATTTCCGCAAAAATTGAAGAATGTCGCAATAAAATTTTAATTTTGCACAATAAGGATTAAAAAAATGCAAAAATTCCAAGAAGTTTTAAATAATTTTGATCAAGATTTAAAAAAAGTTAACGAAATTATTTTATCCTACAGCATCGGCAAATCCGAATTAATCCAAGAAATTTCGACTCATTTAATAAATTCTGGTGGCAAAAGAATTCGTCCAATTTTGTTATTGATTTCGGCAAAATTATGCGGTTCGCAACATGATAAAAATCAACATTTTCTTGCCTCCGCCGTCGAAATGATTCATAGTGCCACTCTTTTGCATGACGACGTTGTCGATATGAGTGAAATTCGTCGTGGCAAAAAAACTGCTAACGCTTTGTGGGACAACAAAGCCAGCATTTTAGTGGGAGATTATTTATTTTCTTTATCATTTCAATTGATGGTAAAAAGTCAAAATTTAGCAATTCTTGATTTACTTGCCAAGACCTCTTCAATCATAGCCGATGGCGAGGTTTTACAATTGCAAAATTCAACTAATATCGATCTCACCGAAGAAAAATATTTTGAAATTATTTTTGGCAAAACTGCGGTTCTATTTTCGGCTTGTTGTGAAGTCG
>JBIIFQ010000081.1:0-5322 GCA_044237235.1 Rickettsiales bacterium | reverse complement strand
GTGATCGTGCCCGTAGGCTCTAAAGGTGGTTTTGTGATTAAATCTGACACTTCAAAAATGTCGCGTGATGAATTTCAACAAGAAGGAATTTCTTGCTATAAAACTTTTTTACGCGGTCTTTTGGATATCACCGATAATGTGATTGATGGCAAAATTGAACATCCGCATAATGTTATCATGCATGATGCTCCTGACCCTTATTTAGTAGTAGCGGCCGATAAAGGAACGGCGACATTTTCTGATACTGCCAATGGCATTTCGCAAGAATATAATTTTTGGCTCGGCGATGCCTTTGCTTCGGGCGGTTCGGTTGGTTATGATCATAAAAAAATGGGAATTACCGCCAAGGGAGCTTGGATTTCGGTAATGCGTCATTTTAGAGAATTCGACATCGATACCCAAACCCAAGATTTTACTTGCGTTGGAATTGGCGATTTAGCGGGTGATGTTTTTGGTAACGGAATGTTGCTTTCAAAGCATATCAAACTAGTTGCAGCCTTCAATCATATTCATATTTTTCTTGATCCAAACCCAGATCCACAAAAATCTTTTAAAGAACGTGAAAGAATGTTTAATTTGCCAAGATCAACTTGGATGGATTACGATAAATCCTTGATTTCCAAAGGCGGAGGCATATTTGAAAGAAGTGCTAAATCGATTAAAATTTCGCCTGAAATTAAAGAAATTTTGAAAATTTCTGAAGATGAATTATCGCCAACCGACTTAATGCGTGCTATTCTAAAAGCGCCAGTAGATTTATTGTGGAATGGTGGAATCGGCACTTACGTTAAATCGCAAGATGAGAGCAATCAAGATGTCGGCGACAAAGCCAATGATTTACTTCGCATTAACGGCAATGAATTAAACTGCAAAGTTGTAGGCGAGGGCGGTAATTTAGGATTTACCCAAAAAGGACGTATTGAATTTGCTAGAAATTCTGGCAGAATTAACACCGACGCTATGGATAACTCGGCGGGGGTCGATTGTTCAGATCATGAAGTTAACATCAAAATCGCCTTAATTTCGGCGATGAAAAGCAAAAAAATTAATCTCGAAGAGCGTAATAAAATTCTTGAAGCGATGACTGACGATGTTTCGTCTTTAGTTTTAAGCGACAATCGCTTGCAAACTCAAGCGATATCGATTGCACAAAGTCTCGGATCTTCTTCACTTGGCGAACAATCGCAATTCTTGGATAGTCTTGAAAAAAGTGGCTTGTTAAATCGTGCCATCGAATTTTTACCAAATCGCAAAGAAATTGATAAATTACAAATTGAGCAAAAAGGCTTAACGCGCCCTGAACTATGCGTTATGTTGGCATATTCCAAAATGGATATTTACAACAAAATTTTAGCTTCAGATTTGGTAAAAGATAAATATTTTGAAAAAGAATTGTTGGAATATTTTCCAAAATTAATGCAACAAAAATTAACTTCCGAAATCTTGAGTCATCAACTTCGCAATGAAATTATTGCCACTCAAATCACTAATTTTGTGGTCAATAGAATTGGCATTACTTTTATCAATCAAATCTGTCAAGATAGCGGTTTTTCTTTGGTCGAAGTGGTTAAAAATTTCATTATCGCTTGCGATTCTTTTAGAGTCCGTGAAATTTGGCAAGAGGTTGAAAATCTTGACGGCAAAGTTCCTTTGGCTACGCAAATGCAAATGTTTTTAAGTGCCAATAAACTTATCGAACGTTCGGTTTTATGGCTTTTACGTAATCAAATCAAGGGTTCGCTTGCCGAAATTATTATTAGATTTCAGAAAATTGCCGATGAATTGTCGGGATTATTGCCGTCAGTTTTAGCCAAAGCTTCACATGAATCTTTTGTTAGAAAAATTGAACGTTATTGCATCAATAAAGTTGATAAAAAATTAGCGGAAAGAGTAGCTTCAATGGATCCAGTTGCCTCGGCTTTTGATATTTCGGAGATCGCTTTATCAACAAAACTTGATATCAAAATCATCGCCGAAATTTATTTTGCGGTCGGCACTCGATTTTCTCTAAAATGGCTCAGAAGTAGGCTTAATAAAATTAGTTTAAATAATCATTGGCAAAAACTTTCAAGCAAAACTGTTTTAGAAGATTTATATTCTTATCAAATGCGCTTGGCAAAAGATATTGCGGAATTTAGTTTGAAAAATAAAAATAAATCAGTTGAAAATTTAATCGAAGATTGGTCAAAAAATTCAATTTTTTTAATAGAAAGGTTTGACAATTTTATTTTAGAATTGAAGAATGAACAAAACCCAGATTTATCGATGTTTGTTGTGGCGTTAAATCGCATCAAACCTTTGGTGAATTAGTTTTAATTTATAAAATGCGTTCGTGGCGGAATTGGTATACGCGTAACGTTGAGGTCGTTATGGGGTAAAACCCGTGGAAGTTCAAGTCTTCTCGAACGCACCATTTTATAAAATATTTTTTTGAATATAATTATTATAATATCTCATAAATTATCACAAAATTTACGAAATATTCTTAACTAAAATAAAGTATAAATAATTTAAAAATCATGAAAATTCTGGCGCTTAAAGAAAATAATCACAATGAAAAAAGAGTGGCTTTAACACCTGACGTCATTGCTAAATATCAAAAATTTGGATTAGAAGTTTTTATTGAAAGCGAAGCCGGAAAAGAATGTAATTTTTCCGATGCCGATTATGAAAAAAACGGTGCTAAAATTGTTAAAAATATCAATGAAATATTGCCAGAAATTGATATCGTAATCGCGGTTCAGCGTCATGATTTCGATCATTCCAAACTTAAGTCTAACGCCACTTTTATTGCACTTTTAAACCCATATTTTCAAAAAGAAATTGTCAAAAAATTAGCAAATTTTGAAATAAATGCTTTTGCTCTCGAGCTTCTTCCGCGAATCACTCGCGCCCAATCGATGGATATTTTATCTTCACAAAGTAACTTAACGGGTTATCGCGCTGTGATCGATGCGGTTTACGAAATGAACAACTCAGTGCCAATGATGATTACTTCGGCGGGCACAATTTCAGCGGCAAAATTTATGATTGTTGGAGCGGGAGTTGCTGGATTACAAGCCATCGCCACCGCTAAAAGAATTGGTGCCATAGTTTGTGCTTTCGATGTTCGCGCCTCGGCAAAAGAACAAGTTCAAAGCTTAGGAGCGAAATTTATTGAAGTTAAAAGCGATGAAAAAACCGACGGCGTTTATGCTCAAGAAATGAGCGAAGAATATAAAATTAAACAACAACAACTTTTAGAAGAAACTGTTAAAAATCAAGATGTTATAATTTTAACGGCGTTGATTCCGGGAAAAAAAGCCCCAATTTTAATCACTGAAAAAATGGTGAATTCAATGAAGCCAAATTCAATAATTATTGATTTATCAGCGGTGAATGGAGGCAATTGCGAACTTACAAAGCCTAATCAAATCGTCACCCATAATAATGTAAAAATCTTTGGTTATGAAAATTATCCAAGTCGCATCGCTTTGGATGCAAGTAAATTTTTTGCAAAAAATATTTTAAATTTTGTTGAGCTTTTAATTGAAAAAGATAAAAAATTGATCTTAATAAATAGAGATGATGAAATTATCAAAGCAACTTTAATTTGTAGCAACAAAACTGTTATTAACGAAAACTTTATAAATTAAAATGATTGATAACGAAATTTCTCAAACTGTTCCAGTTAAATCTTCAAGAAAACCTAAAAATTCTATGCCAATTAAAATTGATATTCCGCAACCTGAGCTCATGAAACCCAAAATCACCATTTTTGGTGTTGGAGGAGCGGGGGGCAATGCCCTAAATAACATGATTCGTTCAAATCTTGAGGGGGTTGAATTCGTCGCCGCGAACACCGATTCGCAAGCTTTATCGCATGCTCTAACGCAAGATCGTATTCAACTTGGTGCTCGCACCACTAAAGGCTTAGGAGCAGGCTCTTTTCCTGATCGTGGTAAAATGGCCGCCGAAGAAAATATTGAAGAAATCGAAAAACATCTTGAGGGTTGTAATATGGTTTTCATCGCTGCTGGAATGGGCGGTGGTACGGGAACGGGTGCGGCTCCAGTTATTGCCAAATTGGCTCGCGAGCGAGAAATTTTAACAGTCGGAGTGGTTACTAAACCATTTCATTTTGAAGGAAAATATCGCATGGAAACTGCGGAAGCTGGCATCGAAGAGTTAAAAAAATATGTCGATACTTTAATCGTAATTCCCAATCAAAATCTTTTTAGAATAGCCAACGAAAATACTACTTTTGAATCGGCTTTCAAAATGGCGGATGACGTCTTGCACGCTGGTGTTCGTGGCGTTACCGATTTAATCACGATGCCAGGATTAGTGAATTTAGACTTCGCCGATATTCGTACAATCATGACAAAAATGGGCAAAGCGATGATGGGAACGGGAGAGGCAACGGGAGAAAACCGCGCTATTCTAGCCTGCGAAGCAGCGATTGCCAATCCTTTACTTGATGATATTTCGATTAAAGGAGCAAAGGGCGTTCTTGTTAACATGACGGGCGGACCAGATATGACGCTCTTCGAAGCCGATATGGCGGTTAATACAATTCGTAAAGAAGTTGATCAAAATGCTAATATTATTTTCGGTTCGGCTTTTGATGAAAGCATGAAAGGCAAAATCCGAATTTCCGTGGTCGCAACTGGAATTGATAGCGAAGAATTTCGTCGTGAAAGCTTTAGAGCCAAAGAAACCAATGAGCCTTCACGCTTTAAGGCAGTAGTTCCTGAAACCGCAAAACAAAATTCTAGTAAAAGTTTTTTTGATCCAGGAATTTCGGCGAAACCGGTAAAATCTGAAGTTGAAGAAATTAGCGATGAAAATTTCAAACCAAAAAAGATTTTTAGCAAAGAAGAAAATTTAAATTATGGCAAAGAATCTGAAAATTTAACGCCAAGATTTGAGCAAGAAAATAAGCAAAAAGAAGCGGTTTCAAACTTTTTTAACGAAACTTCAACTTCAACAAATT
The DNA here is from genome assembly GCA_044237235.1 of Rickettsiales bacterium. Lineage (GTDB taxonomy): Bacteria > Pseudomonadota > Alphaproteobacteria > Rickettsiales > UBA1997 > CAILUF01. Next base: position 347 of record JBIIFQ010000081.1, on the reverse strand, counting down.
CAACTCCAGCTCCAGCTAAAATTCAACCACAAATTGAAGAGCATGAAGAAGAGTTTCACGAAGAAGAAGTTGAAATCGAAGTTAAAGAAAAAATTGTTGAAAAAGCGCCAGAGCCAAAAAAGCCTGCCAAGCCAGCAAAATCAAATGACAAGCCGAAAAAAGATTCGGGCGGATTTAGCTTATTTAGCTTTATGAATAATAAAGAAAAATCCGAAGAGCCCTTGGCGAATCCTGATAATAAAGTTTCGAGCAATATTTTTTCTGAATCAGCAAAAATTCCTGTCGATTTATTAACAAAAGATGAAGGAAAAGCTAAAAAAATCAAACAAATCAGCGAGTCTGAGCCA
>JBIIFQ010000080.1:0-5325 GCA_044237235.1 Rickettsiales bacterium | reverse complement strand
TTATCGCCAACCGCAATTTGATGATTTTTTGGAAGATATAAAATTTCCATTAATCCACTGTTATTGCCAGCTAAAATACCTCTGTTTCTAGCGCGAGAAGCTATTATTGGAATGCGAGAACTTGAATCTGTAAGTAAGAGTATGCGTGATTTATCATCAAAAACTTCCGAAACTCTGCCAATTACACCACGATTTCCAGCAATAATTTGCCCTTCTTTAATATTACGACTTTTGCCAGAATCAATTAATAATTTTTGATCAAAAGCTTGGTGAGACATGCCAATTATTCGTGCGATTTTATAGTTTTCGGTTTTTGATTTGACAAAATTTAATGCACTTCGCAATTCTTTATTTTCTTGATGAATGGCAAGCGAAGTAAGATAATAATTTTGTAATTTAAACAACTCTTCCCTCAGCTTAACATTTTCTCCTTTGGCAGTAGCTAATTCGCTGAAATTAACGATTAGATCAATTGAGCCATTGATTGGGAACGAAACAATTTTAATTATTGGAGCCGAAATAGTTATGAAAATATTACTAACTTTACTACTAAAATCGCGATTGATTTTTGAAGTTATTAAGAAAATTACCGACAAAATGATGAAGAAAATAGTTTCAATTTTGCGAAAAACTAAATTGAAACTATGCTGAATTATTAGATTGGATCTAGGGCTGTGATTTAGATAACTCATTTAAATAAAAATTAGTCTTGTCTAAATAATGTTGCTCTAAACATTTTAGTGTTTTCTAAAACTTTTCCGCAACCATTAACAACGCAAAGCAAAGGATCTTCGGCAACGAAAACTGGCAATCCTGTGGCTTGTCTAATCACGTGATCAAGATTTTTTAACAATGCTCCGCCACCCGATAAAACAATACCTCTTTCAACTATATCGGAAGAAAGTTCAGGAGGAGTGCATTCAAGAGCGACTTTGATAGCATCAACAATTTGTTCAACTGGTTCCATCAAACTTTCAGCGATTTGACGCTCGGTTAAAATCATTTCTTTCGGAATTCCGTTTGATAAATCGCGACCTTTGACTTCGATTACCAAACCATCACCTTGCTCAGGTGGGCAAGCGGCACCGATATTTTTTTTGATTCTTTCGGCGGTTGATTCGCCAATTAATAAGTTTTGATAACGACGAATATAAGAAATAATCGATTCATCCATTTTATCACCACCAACGCGAACTGAACGAGAATAAACAATGCCACCAAGTGATAAAATTCCAACTTCGGTAGTTCCACCACCAATATCAACAATCATTGAGCCCGTAGGTTCAGTAACAGGAAGATTAGCGCCGATTGCAGCCGCCATTGGCTCTTCAATTAAGTAAACCTCATTAGCGCCAGCACCTTCTGCAGCGTCTTGAATAGCTCTTCTTTCAACTGGAGTTGAGCCAGATGGAACGCAAATAATTACTTGTGGACCTAACCAACTTTTGGTTTGATTAACTTCGCGAATAAAATGTTTAATCATTTCGGCGGCAACTTTAAAATCTGCGATAACGCCGTCTTTCAAGGGGCGAATAGCTTCGATTTTAGCTGGTGTACGACCAAGCATCATTTTGGCGGTATTGCCAAAAGCACAAGTGACGGATTTTCCACCTTCACTTAAAACGGCAACAACTGAAGGCTCGTTAAGAACAACTCCTTGTCCACGCACATAAACTAGAGTGTTTGCGGTGCCAAGATCAATGGCGATATCTTTTGAGGTAAATGAAAATAATTTTGGGAACATAATTTCTCCTAATGGTTTTTTAATTTTTCTAGACAATTTATGTAAGCGATTGCCGAAGCAACTAAAACATTGGTGCTGGCACCGCTTGCAGAGTAAATTCGATTATTTTGTTTAAGACGAACGAGAACATTAGCTTGCGCATCCGTGCCCTCGGTTACAGCCTCAACTTTGTAGAGTTCAAGCTTTGCTCCTCGTGGTATAATTTTATCAATTGCAGAAAAAATTGCGTCAACTGGACCGTCTTTAGATACAAAACTAGTTTGTTCAATATTGGAGTCAATTCTTATTTTTATAAAAATTTCAGCATCCTTGATATTGCCACAATTAACATCAAGTTCTAAAAGCTGGTAAGTCGCTTGATTTTCGATGATCGAGCCATCAATTAACGAAACTAAATCTTCGTTAGAAATTTCTTTTTTCTTATCCGCCAAATCTTTGAATCGCAAAAAAGCTTCGTTAGAAATTTCTTCAGATAAATCATAACCCAATTCTTTCAAGCGATCTTTGAAAGCTGAACGACCTGAAAGCTTGCCAAGTGTTAAAGAAGTTTTTTCGATTCCGACCGATTGCGGAGTCATGATTTCGTAGGTTTCGCGATTTTTCAACATACCATCTTGATGAATTCCACTTTCATGAGCAAAAGCGTTTGATCCTACAATTGCTTTGTTTGGTTGAATTACGAATCCGGTAATATTTGAAACTAATTTCGAAATTCTTGAAATCATTGTGGTGTCAATATTTGTTTCGAAATTGTAAATATCAGAACGAGTTTTAATTGCCATGACAATTTCTTCAAGAGCTGCGTTGCCTGCGCGCTCACCGATGCCATTGATGGTGCATTCGATTTGTCTAGCGCCCGCTCTTATTGCTGATAAAGAATTGGCAACTGCCAATCCGAGATCATCGTGACAATGCGCGGAAATTATGGCTTTGTCGATATTTGTGACATTATTTTTTATGGCGGTAATTAGAGCAAAATATTCTTCGGGAGTTGTGTAACCAACAGTATCAGGAATATTGATAGTCGTCGCTCCAGCGTTAATTGCAATTTCAATCGCTTTAAATAAAAAATCATGTTTTGATCGAGTGGCATCTTCGGGTGACCAATCAACTTCGTCGCATAAATTTCGTGCGAGCCCAACACTGTCTTTGATTGCTTCGAGCACCTGTTCGGGCGCCATTTTTAATTTATACTCCATGTGAATTGGCGAAGTCGCAATGAAAGTATGGATACGTGAGCGTTGGGCGTCTTTCAATGCTTTAGCGGTGATTTCAATATCGTTTTTTTTGGCGCGAGCTAAACCACAAATTGTCGAATTTTTAATAGTTTTAGCAATGCGATTAACCGCGGAAAAATCACCTTCAGATGCAGCCGGAAAGCCCGCTTCAATGACATCAACATGCATTTTTTCGAGAGCTTTGGCAATCAGCAATTTTTCTTCAATATTCATGGTAGCGCCGGGAGCTTGCTCGCCGTCGCGAAGAGTGGTATCAAAAATAATTATTTTTTCTTTTGCCATTTGCATTTAAAGTTGCTTTCTTGAAAAATTTTTCATAGTTTTAATAAAATTATAAAACTTAAAAAACACAAAATCAATTTAAAATTTTTGAAAAATGTCTCGATCTAAAAACATAATTGACATCGCTTCAATTGCCACTCCATGCACTTTTGAAGAAAATGATTTAATAAAAAAAATTCTCGTTAAAAATAATTTTGAAGTAAATTTTTTTAATGAAAACAAAGTTTCAATTAATCAACCGCAAAACCATCATTTTGCTAGCATTGACGCCTATGAAAGGTTTTTAAATTTTAAAGAAGCCAGCGAAAATATTAATTCAAAAATAATTTGGTGTAATCGTGGAGGCTACGGCAGTGCGGATATTTTGCCATTTTTATATCAAATGCCAAAACCTAAAAATAAAAAAATTTTAATTGGTTTTAGCGATATCGTTTCGATTGCCACTTTTGTGCAAAAAAATTGGGGCTGGAAAGTGGTTTGCGCACCAATGTTATCACAGATTTTGAAAGATAAAGTTTCTGCGCAATCGCAACAAATAATTTTTGATTTAATTAATGGAAAAATCGATGAATTAAATTATGATTTAAAATTATTGAAGGGCACTCCGAGCATTGTAGAATCTGAGATTGTCGGTGGTTGCGTAAGTGTTTTGGCTGGAAATTATGCCACCAAAAATCAACTAGATTGGCGACATAAAATTTTATTTTTAGAAGATGAGGGTGAAGATGGCGAAAGGCTCGAACGTTATTTTACACAAATCGCTTTTATGATTAATGAAAAAAAATCTCAACCAAAAGCAATTTTGTTAGGAAATTTTTTGGAAGGGAATGAATTTGGCAATCCACAATCACAAAAAATTAACTTGGCAATTCAAAAATTTTGCGATAAAATTAATAATATTACAATTTGGCAAGAAACCAGCAATTCTCTAGGGCATTCCTTTCATCAAAAACCTTTGATTTTAGGAATTAAAAGTAAAATTCTAACGAGCGGAAAAATTTCACAAAAAATTAATTTGAGTTTTTTTTCTAAAAAGTTAAAAATATAAAAATCGATTTTTTAAAGAAAATAATTTTATCAAGAAAGTGACTTCTACAAATCAAACTAAAAACATGACCATTAATTTTGGTCCACAACATCCCGCTGCGCATGGAGTTTTGCGTTTAGTTCTCGAAATGGACGGCGAGGTTATAACTCGTGCCGATCCGCATATTGGCTTGCTTCATCGCGGTACCGAAAAATTGATCGAATATAAAACTTATTTGCAAGCCGTGCCTTATTTTGATCGTCTCGATTATGTTTCGCCGATGTGTCAAGAACATGCTTATGCTTTAGCGGTTGAGAAGTTGCTCGGTTGCAATATTCCGCGTCGGGCCCAATTTATTCGCGTTATGTTTTCGGAAATTACGCGCCTTCTAAATCATATTATGGCGATTACCACTCAAGCCCTTGACGTTGGCGCGATGACGCCACTTTTATGGATGTTTGAAGAGCGTGAAAAAATGATGGGATTTTACGAAAAAGTTTCGGGTTCAAGAATGCATTCGGCTTATATTCGTCCCGGTGGCGTTCATCAAGATTTACCTCGCGGATTACTTGAAGAAATTGCTGATTTTATCAAGCAATTTCCACAAAAAATTAGCGCCATGGAAAATCTTTTAACCGAAAATCGTATTTTTAAACAAAGACTGGTTGATATCGGAGTGGTTTCAAAGCAACAGGCTCTAGATTGGGGATTTTCTGGTCCGATGATTCGTGGCTCAGGAATCGCGTGGGATTTGCGCAAAAGTCAACCCTATGAAATTTATGGCGAACTTGATTTCGATGTGCCGATTGGCAAAAATGGCGACTCTTATGATCGCTATTTAATTCGCGTTCAAGAAATGTATGAATCGGTTAAAATTATCGAACAATGTATCGCTAAAATTCCCAATGGCGAAGTGGTGACCGACGATAAAAGAGTTGCTCCGCCAAAAAGAGCCGACATGAAAAATTCAATGGAAAGTTTAATCAATCATTTCAAACTTTATACCGAAGGTTATCATGTGCCGGCTGGCGAAG
>JBIIFQ010000079.1:0-5371 GCA_044237235.1 Rickettsiales bacterium | reverse complement strand
GCCATTTCAATTTGCTTAAAATCGGCGTCGATAAAAAGCGAAACACGAATTTTATGTTGACGAATTTTTTTAATAATTCGCTCTAGATTTTGTTGATTTTTGATTAAATCAAGACCGCCTTCGGTGGTAATTTCTTGACGCTTCTCGGGAACGATACAAACCGCGTTGGGCTTGGTTGCGATGGCAATTTTTAACATTTCGTCGGTGGCGGCCATCTCCAAATTTATCGGCAATTTTATATGTTTTTTTAGACGCAATAAATCTTCGTCGCGAATGTGGCGCCGATCTTCGCGTAAGTGAATCGTAATACCATCCGCCCCACATTTTTGCGCTAAAATTGCACCATCAACTGGATCGGGATGACTTCCACCTCGAGCATTACGAATGGTCGCGATGTGATCAATATTAACGCCGAGGCGAATTTTATTTGCAATTTTTAATGAATTATTTTTTATTTTTTTCATAAAGGACTAAAAAAGTTAAATAAAATAAACAGCCGAAACAAATGGTAATTGGAAAACCTTGAGCTCCAAAATAATTGATCATGAAACCACCAATTAAACTTCCCGCAAGTGCGCCACAAGTGCCAATAAATTGAAAAGTTGAATTGGCGGGAATCAAATCTTTTTCCTCGTAATCTTCATTGATCATTTTAAAAACTGAAACATAAATGCAAGCAATAAATAAGCCGAATATAAAGAAAAGTATAATTAAAAAATAAAATGATTTTTGGTAAAGACTTACCAATAAAAAAGTATAGAGACAACCCAAATAACCAATGTTAATTAATTTTTTTGCCGGAATTTTTTTAAGCATAAAACCGACAAAAATATCAAAAAATCCACTGGTCATGTAAGCAGTAATGAGTAAGCCAGAATTCTCATTGGTAAAACCAATTCCTGTGCCAAAAACCACGGCTAAACTTAATATCGAAAAAGTGGTAAAATCGAGAAAAAACCGACTAAAAAAACTATTCGGACTTTTCTTTAAAAATTTTATCAATGAAATTCTTTCGGAATTTATTTGCGGTTGAAGTTCTTTTTTTAATGGATTAAGACAAAATGACGCGCCCAAAACTGTTAATGCTGAAATAACAAAAGTTAAATAATTTTCTGCACCAAAAAGCTTCACAATCAAGGGTCCAAAGGCAAGTCCGCCCGAAATTAAAGCACTAAAAATTCCGATTCCAAGCCCGCGCTCTTCATCGCTTAAAAATAAATTGAGCCATGATAATCTGCAAATGGCGAAGATGAGCCAGCAACATCCGAGAATAAAAACTAGCGACAACCACAATATAAAATTTGAATAAAAATAAATGATTAAAACAATTGAAGCGTAAATAATTGAGGCGATTTTTAATGAATTTAAAATGTAAAATTTTTTAACAAATTTACTTAAAAAAAATGACATGATTGCCACTCCGCAAACCTCGACGGCGAAGGCGATGCCGATTTGCGATGGGGTAATTTTATGGAGTTTTAAAATAGACGGAAAAGTTACTAAATTAATTCCAACTGCGGTGGCAAATAGAAAGAAACTCAAATATAAAAATTTAGTTTGGCGGATAAAAATTAAATTTGTGAAACTTTTTAACATTTGCTTGCTTGTGATTTTATAATAAATATTTAGAATTTAAAAAAGTGATTTTAAATTTAATTAAATCGAGTTTATTTTAAGAAATTTTCTTTTACAAAATAAATCTACTATATTTTTTATTGAATGACCAACTCTTTGAAATCAAACACTCCGCTTCTCGATAAAATAAATTTACCGGCGGATTTAAAGCAATATTCTTTAAGCGAAATCAAACAAATCGCCGATGAATTGCGTCAAGAAACCATTGCCACTGTAGCAAAAACCGGTGGGCATTTGGGCGCTGGGCTTGGCGTAATCGAAATTACTTGCGCTCTTCATTATGTTTTCAACACGCCTCACGATAAATTAATTTGGGACGTTGGGCATCAAGCCTATCCGCATAAAATTTTGACGGGACGTCGTAATAAAATGCACACAATTCGCAAGCCCGAGGGCTTGGCGGGCTTTACGCGCCGAGCTGAAAGTGAATTTGATCCTTTCGGAGCCGGACATAGCTCGACCTCAATTTCCGCAGGTCTTGGCATTGCCGTTGCTAAAAAATTTAAACAAGAAAAATCACACGTAATTGCGGTAATTGGTGATGGCGCAATGTCGGCGGGAATGGCGTTTGAAGCCATGAATAATGCGGGCGCACTTGAAAAGCAATATTTTCACGATAATCGATTAATTGTTATTTTAAATGATAATGATATGTCGATCGCACCGCCGACGGGAGCAATGTCGCATTATTTTTCACGCTTAGCTTCGTCAAAATCTTATTTAAAAATTCGTGATTTTTCCAAAAAAGTTGTGCATAAATTGCCGGAAGCGGTTGGCAAATATCCACGAAAATTTGAAAAATCAATCAAGGATTGGTGGATGGGGGGCAACATTTTTGAAGAGCTCGGCTTTTATTATATTGGTCCGATCGATGGACATAATCTCGATATTTTAGTGCCGATTTTACAAAATATTCGCAATGATAAATCTTCCGATCCAATTCTAATTCATTGCGTCACCGAAAAGGGTCGAGGCTTCGTTGAAACTATGCAAAGTTCCGATAAACTTCATGCGGTTTCATGCTTTGATCCCAAGACAGGAGTACAACAAAAAACTGTTTCAAATTTTCTAACTTTTTCCAAAATTTTCGGAACGCGCTTGAGTGAATTAGCGCAAAAAGATGATAAAATTTTAGCAATTACCGCCGCCATGCCAAGCGGGACAGGGCTCGATATTTTTGCCAAAAATCATCAAAATAAAATTTTTGATGTCGGAATCGCCGAACAACATGCCGTTACTTTTTCAGCAGGTCTTGCTACTGAAGGCATGAAGCCATTTTGCGCGATTTACTCAACTTTTTTACAAAGAGCTTATGATCAAGTAATTCACGATGTCGCTTTGCAAAAATTGCCGGTTCGCTTTGCGATTGATCGCGCTGGTTTCGTTGGCGCCGATGGTCCAACCCATGCGGGTTCGTTCGACATTGCTTATTTAATTAATTTGCCCGATTTTGTAATTATGGCACCATCAAATGGGCAAGAATTAGTTAAGGCAATCAACACCGCCAATCAAATCAATGATCGCCCGAGTGCGTTTCGTTTTCCGCGCGCCGAAGCTTCGAGCGAAATTGATTTTAATGATGATGAAATGTTTGAAATCGGCAAAGCAAAAATTGTTCAAAAAGGCGATAGAGTTGCAATTATGGCGCTCGGAACCATTATTGAAAATGCCATCGAAGCTTCAAAAATTATCAAAGAAAAATATAATTTTGACGTCACCATTATCGACGCCAGATTCGCCAAACCTTTTGATGAAAATTTGGTAATCGAAACTGTTAAAAATCACGAAATTTTTATTACAATTGAAGAAGGAGTTGTCGGCGGATTTGGAAGCTTGGTCGGCAATTTTTTACACAATAATTCACTTCTTGATGACGGAAAATGTAAATTCCGCTCTATGTTTATGGCCGATAAATTTATCGAACAAAATGATATCAAAACCATGCGAAGCCTTTCTGGGATTGGTGTTGATGATATATTAAATTTGATCAAAAAAATGATATAAAAATACAATCCCATAAAATTACTTATTATAATAATTTATACCACTTAGTATTAAAAATTATTGTATAATTTATACTTATTATTTAACAATAATTTCAAGTGTTATTTAAACCCCTAAAAGGTTTTAAACTTTGAAATTTAAAGTTAAGAATAAGAGAAAATTATGAGAAATCCTCCGCGCCCCACTTTCACATCTGATCCCTCAGAGACTGATACTACTCCTGAATGGATTAATGATAAAAATAAAATTTTTTCAAAATTAAATGAATTTAGGGATTTAACGAAATCATTAATATTGGATGAAAGAAAAATTAAATATTTAGAGCGGAATAATTCATTGGATGGTTTTAATCCTAATTCAATTAATTTAGATGAAGTTAATATTGTAAGATTATTGCAAAGAAGCATCGATATAAATCAGTCCTGCCACACTGAATCTATATTTAGGAGAACTTATTCAAATACAGAACGAGAATTAGAGGAATTAAATTCAATTATTAAAAAAGGAGAGCTACAACTAAATGAAAATAGTAAAAAAATAAATAAAAAATTGAAAGCAATAGACCAAAAAAATGAAAGAGATGCAAAAAATGAGGCCACTAAGAACGCAAAAAAAGAATCTGAAGAAAAAGCTAGAAAAGAAGCTGAAGAGAAAGCTATAAAAGAAGCTGAAGAGAAAGCTATAAAAGAAGCTGAAGAGAAAGCTATAAAAGAAGCTGAAGCAAGAGTTAAAAAAGAAGAAAAAGAAAGGCGAAAACAAGCTTTTTTGGAAGAACAAAAGCTTCGCCAAGAGTTAGCTGAAAAAACTAGAATCGAAGAAGAAAAGCTCCAAACAGAACTCGCTTACAATGCCAAACGCGAAGCCGAAGCTCAAGCTAAGCAAGAAGAAATTGAAAAACAAATAAAACAACAACAAATTGAAGAAATCAAAAATAGAATTTTAGAAAAAACCAGTGCAAATTTTGAAAAATTTCAACCTTTTTTAGATTTTTTACGTGAAAAAAAATATTTGGATATAGGTGAGATTGGTCTTTTTGGTAGTAGAGTTTACAAAGAAGTGATTAACGAAACTTGTCCACAAAGAAGAATTGTAGATAATCGCGGGGCTGATTATGATATTTTTTGCATTCCTAAAAATGAACAATCCCAAGGAATATTTGTAACATATCCAAATCAATTTGCGGCGGAAATTAATTTTGGAGATTTAATTGAAGAATTTAATGCAAAAAATCCTAATCTACAAATTAGTTTCTTAAAAGAAGAAAATGGTAAAAAAAATGTAAATCATGGTGGGAAAAAAACAAATTCATTAAATTTTAAATTAGTTGCCAGAACTTCAGAAGAGGAAGTTGATTTTGATTTAAATTTTTATACTAAACAATCAATGTTGGAAAATTTGCAATGGCAGTTTAATATAGAGAGAGTAATTTTATCTCAAGTTAGCGATGGCAGTTTTCAATTAAAAATAAATCAAAGTAATTGCGACCCGAGTCAAGAAAAAATGACTATTGAGAAATTTATTTCCGAAGCTCAAAATTCTGAACAAGAAGATTTTCTTTTTGAAGCCAATCCGCAAGCTCGAGGATTTTTAAATAGAATTATTAAAGCAAAAGGAATTTATAAATATCTCGATGAAGAAACGCTTGACGCTATTAAAATCGAGCTTTTGAACGATCCTGCTATTTTAGAAAATCTCAAAGAAGAACTTTCATTTTATAAAGATATTTTAGATC
>JBIIFQ010000078.1:0-5420 GCA_044237235.1 Rickettsiales bacterium | reverse complement strand
TTCCGCATCTTCTTGGTTGGAAACTTTTTGCCCATCACTAAAAACGATATTAAATTCAGGACGAAATTTGGCAAAATCTTCGATCAAAACTTGCTTAACACGATTATAAGAAGCGCTAGTAAATTTCGCTGCCGAAGCCGGATTTGATTGCAGATTTTCGAGCTCAACAAAATCGCGAGAGATATGATTCGAAGCCTTTTCGATTGCCTTGATAATAATATTTAAATTAGCGCTAAATCGCATAAAATTTTATGAAAATTGTGATTGTGAAATAAATTTATTAGTATTTTTAACAGGTTTTAAGTTAAATTCCATGATTATTTCATCAAAGTTTTTTAAACGCACCAAACTATGTCCGAAGAAATTTTTGTCATCATGCCCTAAATTATCAGATCGATAATGGCTTCCACGGCTTTCTTTGCGGTTTAAAGCGCAGAATCCAACCGCTAATGAATTTAATAATAAATTTTCAAGCTCTAAATATAAAATCAACTCTTCATTCCAAAATAAATTTTTAGTGAGAATTTTATAATTATTAAGTTTTTTGAATAACTCCTTATTAAAGTTAATGCCCTCTAATATTAAATCATGATTTCTAAAAACACCTAAAGTTTTTTCATTATTTTTTTGCATTAATTTCTTAATTTCACCAAGGGATTGTTGGTTTTTTGCTAAATCATAATTTTTTTCGTCAATAAATTTTTTATAAAAATTTACAATTTTTTCTTGAGCAATTTTTTGCGAAATTTTTAAAATTTCGGCAGAATTTTTTTGATTTAATTCAACATTTTTCGAAGCATTTTCGCCGGCAACTTTACCAAAAACAATTAAATCGAGCAAAGAATTACAACCTAAGCGATTGGCGCCATGAACCGAATGACAAGCAACTTCGCCCACCGCCATTAATCCCGCAACCACATTGCAATCGACGTCGCAAGCAACGCCACCCATCGAATAATGAGCAGAAGGCGCAATCGGAATTAAATCTTTACTGACATCAAGTTTTAAAAATTTTTCAACTAAATCAACCGCTCCAGGAATTTTATTACGCAAAGTTTCTTTGGATAAATGACGCAAATCTAAATAAAGATAATCGGAATTTTCGCCGGCACCATTGCCCTTGAAAATCTCCTTCGCCATCGATTGGGCAATGACATCACGCGATGCCAATTCCATCATTTTTGGCGCGTAATCTTGCATAAATCTTTGGTGATTTTTATTGAGCAAATATCCGCCCTCACCTCTTGTTGCTTCAGTAATAAGAAAGCCCGAACCATAAATTCCAGTTGGATGAAATTGCACAAATTCCATATCTTGTAAATCGATTCCCGCCTTGAAAGCCAACGCCGTTCCGTCTCCGGTGCAAATAGTTGAAGAAGTAGTGTTGTGATAAATTTGACTATAACCGCCCGTTGCCAAAATCACTATTTTTGCGGAAAAAATAATTAATTCGCCATTATTTAAATCAACCGCCAAACAGCCAAAACATTGATTATTTTCGATTAATAAATCGATAACAAAATATTCATTAAAAAAATTTACGTGCTTTTTTAAAGCTTGTTGATAAAGGGTGTGAAGAATTGTTTGTCCAGTGTTATCCTTAGAGTAACAAGCGCGGTGAGCGATTTCACCCTTGCCAAAATTCGTGGTTTGCCCGCCATAAGCTCTTTGAGCAATTTTATTATTTTCGTCGCGCGAAAAAACTACGCCGTTTTTTTCGAGATAAATTATAGCGTCGCAAGCGTTCTTGCATAAAACTTCAACTGCATCTTCATCCGCCAAAAAATCAGAACCTTTTATGGTGTCGAAGGCATGCCATTTCCAATCATCTTTACTAACATTACCTAAACTGGCATTGATTCCCCCTTTGGCTGAGACGGTGTGGCTGTTGGTTGGCAAAACTTTGCTAATTATTGCAATATTTTTCAAATTATTATCACTCGCTGAAATAGCACTCATCAAGCCTGCGCCACCCGAACCGATAATTAATGCATCAAAATACTTGCAACTTATGTCATAAATCATTTAAAAATGTATAAAAATTTTAACTTAAATTAATTTACAAAATTGATAAAAATAATTCTTTGCGCTTTTAACGAAGCAAAAAATATTCAAAAACTTATTCCTAGTATAATTCATGAATTTGAATTAATGCAACGGGAGTTTGAGATTATTTTTTGTCTTGATTGCTCAACCGACAATTCGGTTGAAATTATCGAAAATTTTAAAAATAAATGTCCGATAACAATCCTGCCGATCGAGAATCAGCGCGGTCTAGGCTTGGCTTATAAAAAGGCTTTTTTGCATGTTATTTTTAATGCAAAACCGGAAGATTTAATCATATCTTTTGACGCCGATTGCACTCATAATCCTTCACAACTTAAAGATATGATTAACGTTTTTGAAGAAAAAACTTTAGATTTTATGGTGGCTTCGCGCTTTGTAAATTCAAGTTCGATAGCCCATTTTCCAAAATATCGAAAATTAATTAGCTCATCGATTTCTTTATTTTTACAAACATTTTTTCCAATTAAAAATTCACAAAATAAAATCAAAGATTACACTAGCGGTTATAGAATTTATAAAAATAATATTTTACAAAAACTTTATAAAAAATTGGGCACAAATTTAATCACTGAAACTGATTTTACATGCTTGATCGAGATTTTAATAAAACTCAATCAACAAAAATTATTAAATAATTTTGAGGAATACCCAATTCAATATGAATATGGTGAAAAAATTGGTGCCAGCAAACTTAGATTATCAAGAAATTTTTACAGATTAATTATTTTATCAATTAAACTGTTAAAGTAATTCTTTAAAAATAATTTTTAGGGATTAGAATCCGCAAAAAAAATTTTAACTTTTTATCTTTATTTTAAAATGTCTAGCACAAGAAGAATTGTTATTACTGGAATCGGAGCAATTACTCCATTATCATCAAACGCCGAAGGAACTTGGAAAAAAATCATTGCCAATCAATCTGGGCTTGGAATTATTACTATTTTTGATCCAACCGAATCACCGTGCAAAATTGCCGGAGAAGTAAAATATGGCGATGGCGAAGACTTATTCAATCCCGATAAATATATCGATCAAAAAGAGCAAAGAAAAATGGATCGCTTTATTCATTTCGCCGTTGCCGCCGCTGATCAAGCGATTGCCGATTCTGGTTATGTTGCAACTACCGACGAACAAAGATATCGCACTGGAATCATGATGGGTTCTGGTATTGGCGGACTTCCGGCAATTGAAAAAACCGTTATCACCATGAAAGAAAAAGGCATCAAAAAAATTTCGCCTTTTTTCATTCCTCAAAGTTTAATTAATTTGGCTTCGGGTCAAATTTCAATTCGCCACGGCTTTATGGGACCAAACCACGCCGTTGTGACAGCTTGTGCTTCAGGCTCTCACGCCATTGGCGATTCCGCTCGAATGATTCAATATGGCGATGTCGATGTTATGGTTGCTGGCGGTGCTGAATCAGCAATTTGTGAATCAGGAATTGGTGGCTTCGCTGCGCTTCGGGCTTTATCAACTAATTTTAATGACAATCCAACTCAAGGTTCACGCCCTTGGGATAAAAGACGTGATGGCTTCGTGATGGGCGAAGGTGCTGGCGTTGTTGTTTTAGAAGAGCTTGAACATGCCAAAAAACGTGGAGCTAAAATTTACGCCGAAGTTGTTGGTTATGGTTTATCGGGCGATGCTTATCACATGACAGCACCCGAATCTTCGGGTCGTGGTTCAACTTACGCCATGAAACTTGCTTTACAACATGCAAAAATAAATCCAGATCAAATCGATTACATCAACGCTCACGGCACTTCAACGCCACTTGGCGATGAAATTGAAATCGGAGCCGTCAAAAAAGTTTTTGGCGATCATGCTTATAAATTATCAATGTCTTCAACCAAATCAGCAATCGGACACCTTTTGGGTGCGGCTGGGGCGGTTGAAGCCATTTTTTCAATTCAAGCCATTCGCGATAATATTGCTCCGCCAACTTTAAATCTTGAAGATCCTTCAGAAGGATGCGATCTTGATTTAGTTGCCAACAAAGCTAAAGAAAGAAAAATTGACATCGTGATGTCAAATTCATTCGGCTTCGGCGGAACCAATGGTTGCTTGATCTTAAAACGATTCTAAAATGAAACATAAAATCTTAATCGCCTGCGCAACATTTTCGGTTATAACCTTCCTTTATATCTTCTTATCTTTTGCTTTCGTTGCCTATTTTAACGCCCCAAATTCTTATCATCGCGAAGATAAAAGATTTATAATTGATAGCGGTATGACGCTTCGTGAAGTGGTCGATAGATTACACCAAGAAAAAATTATCAAAAGCCCTGGAGCGTTCTTATACATAGGTCAATTAATCAAAGGGATAGATCCAAAAGTTCGTTATGGCGAATATTTTTTTGAAAAAAATATTTCTTATTACAAAATTCTCCACAAAATGATTCGTGGCAATGTTTTTTTTAGAAAAGTAACTATCGCCGAAGGTTTATCTTCGCATTCTGCCCTTGCAATTATTACCAAATCAGCAGGCTTAATTGGCAATCCTCCCGAAAAAATTCGCGAAGGAAGTTTGTTAGCCGAAACCTATTTTTATTCATATAACGATACCAAACAAGGCATGGTCAAAAGAATGCAAGATTCAATGCATAAAGCCATTGATGAATTGTGGGAAAAACGTGATAAAACCATTCCTTTAAAATCTAAAGAAGAAGCAATAATTTTAGCTTCAATTGTCGAGAAAGAAACTAGTCTTAATTCAGAACGCGGACTTGTTGCCTCGGTCTTCACTAACCGCTTAAGAAAAGGCATAAAATTACAATCCGACCCAACCATTATTTATTCTTTTACTTTTGGCGATAAAAAACTTGAGCGCCAAATTCGTGTAAGCGATATTCAAAACAGCTCGAACTTTAACACTTATCACATTTACGGCTTGCCTCCCGCTCCAATTTGTAATCCGGGATTAGCTTCAATTAAAGCGGTTTTAAATCCACTTAATAGCGATTATATATATTTTGTGGCTAGCGGTCGCGGTGATCACTTATTTTCAGCAACACTTCAAGAACACAATGCCAATGTTGCTAGATATCGTCGCTTAATGCGCGAAAAAGAACAAAAAATTACTCAAGAAAATCAAGAACAAGTCGAGGAAACTTCGGAAGATTCTCAATAATTAAAATTCTAAAAAGCTAAATTCTTAAAAAATTTAGCTTTTTAAAAAAGCCAAATCAAAAATGCTCAATCCCCTACAAAATCAACAACTCGCTTCAGATCCAAAAAATTCAGTTTGGGTGATGGCTTCAGCCGGATCGGGCAAAACCAAAGTTCTTACCGATAGAATTTTAAGACTTTTACTCGAAGATGTCGCTCCCCACAAAATATTATGCTTAACTTAC
>JBIIFQ010000077.1:0-5515 GCA_044237235.1 Rickettsiales bacterium | reverse complement strand
CCAGTCCCTAATCCCGAACTAGAAATTCAATCTGCTTTTGCTTCGGCTCTAGAATCTCTTAAATCACCAAGAGGTGATGTCCGTAGTTCTCAAGCAGTGGAAATGCATTGCGATATAAATCAATTAATGCAATCTCAACAAGTTTTTCGAGCCATTAAAGCTCTTGAAAAAAAACTGCCACAAGATAAATCGGGGGCAAGATAAATTTAATTTCTTAACCAAATTGCAAAATTATAATCAGCTTGGATTGATTGATAGCGTAGTATAGAAACCAATTTATTAATTTTCGCAGTGGCAACTTCTTGTTCGCGTAAATTAATTAAAAAGAAATCGCTATGACCATTTTGGAAGCGTTCTTTTTCAGCCTTTTCTAAAATTTGCGAAAGCTTTAATTCTTCCAAATAATTGCTATAAATTTGTAAAACATTTTTCAAAGAATTATGTAATTGCAAAATTTCGGTGCGAATTTTATCGCGATAAAATTGTTCTTCATATTTAATCGCTTTTATTTTCGAAGAAGTGCTGGCAATTTTTCCTTTGGCAACATTTTGTTGAAGTGGTAATTCAAAATCAAGTTTAACTTGATTATTGGCTTGCGCTCGACTTTTAGTGCCATCCCCTAAATCTTTGGAGGCTTCAAACTGTAAGTCAAGTTTGGGTTGGTATAAATTTTTGGCTTGCAGTAAATTATTATTTTCTTGATCATTTTGGATTTTTAAAATTCGCAATTCGGGACGATTTTTTAAGCCATTATCAACATCATTTTCAAGTTGTGTCGATAAGTTTTTTGCCAAATCAAAATCAATTTTTGGAAGCTCATCAATTTTCGCCATCAACATTTCTCCACTGTCTTTGCGATAATACATCGACAAGGCTAAAACGCTATTATCGAAATTATTTTTAGCTTCTTGCATCAAGCTTCGGCGATTCAAAACATTGCGATGATTTTCGATTAAAATAATTTGGGCGATATCGCCTTTTTGATGGCGAGTTTTAAGTTGCGAATCGCGTTTTTTGGCAAGCTCGTAAAGATTCTCGTAAGTTTGATAAATATAACCGGCAATTACCCAATTCCAATAGCTTTTAACGGCGTCGCGAGAGATTTCATTTTTTACTTTTTCGAGTTGGATTTTGCTTTCTTGGAGTTCTAATTGCGAAGTAATTAAATCGAGTCTTCCGCTGTCAATCCCGCGATTGCGTAGCAACGAAAAGCTTCCGCCAATTCGATATTCGCCTTCATCATTGGTTAAATTATTGCCATCATAATCGGCAAAATTTCCAAAAGATTTGCGATAACCGCCATAGATTTTACTGCCTAAAAAACCATTTTGTTTTTCAAGCGAAATATCGTTAATTTTGCCATCATAAAAGCCTCGACTTTTATCTTGATATTGATTTTTTATTTTAACGTCAAAGAAGCCCTGACTTTCAAGAATTTTACCTTCTTTGATCGCTACTTTTTCATAAAAATTTAAAATTTGTGGATAATTTTTTTGCGATGATTCGATAATTTTATCGACCAAAAGCGTTGGCTTTGTTGATTCCTCAGCTTTTGGATTTTTTGCTAAAACTTGATTATAAAAAATAAAATTGAAGGCGAGATAAAGAATTTTAACCAATAAAAAAAATCGCAAAATTTTTTGTTTATTTTTCATAATTAATAAAATTTTGTGACTTAATCTGATCGTTAAAATCAGGCGGGAAGCCGTTAATTTGACGCCATAATTCATAACCCAATTTTACATTATCGAGCAAAACCCAACCGTAAACTTTGGCGCCGTGATTTAAAAAACGTGAATTCGGCCAATTCTCATCTGGATCTTTGACGGCAAGAATGCGGAATTTACCATTTTCTGAAATCGCCGAATCAACGGCGACAACAATTGCTCCAAAGGTGCCAACCGCAATTTCAGGCCAGCCACTAAATTGAATGGCGGGCCAGCCTTCAAATTGAATACGAATTTTACGCCCTTTATAAATCAAGGGAACATCGTTGCCACTTACATAGAGTTCAATTGCCGGATCTTGTAAAATTGGAGCAAAAGTCGCAATTTTATCGCCCATTTTCACCGTGGTTGAGCTATCCGAAGCCAATAGTTTTAAAATTACGCCATCGCGCGGAGCGATTATTAATTGGCTTTCTTGACGCGATAATTTTATTGAAGCTTCTGCCACTTCGCCGGAAATATGCTCAACATTTGATAATAATTTTTTATATTCAATTTTGGCGTCCTCGACATTTTTTCGCGATGAAAGTCCTTTTTGAAATAATTCGGTTTGGCGATTGAAGTTTAATTTAGAAGTGTCGGAAGCGATTTTGGCGACTTCAAATTTGCGTTCTTTGGCACTTTTTTCTAATTTAAGACGCTCAATAATTTGCGGATCATTATCAACAATTTCAACTAATTTATCGCCGGCTTTGACCCTAGAGCCATCTTTGACGAACCATTGGCTAATGCGACCATTGACCGAGGCGTTAATATTTTGAGCACGATTATTTGGATCGAGCGCAATTACATAGCCAGTGCCCGAGGCGGTTTGACGCCAAGGCGTTAGCGCTAAAATCAAAATCAATAAAATTAAACTTATTATTATAATTTTTTTCAAAGTTTCCAAGGGTTGCGGAATTTTGATTTGATTTAAATTTTTAAAAGATTTTCTATCCATTTTTAATTTTAATTAAATAATTTTTTAACATTATTTATCGCTTCGTCGCTTTTCTCAATCAAAATTTCATTTTGATTTTCGAAGACGACTCGCGACTGGGGACTCGCGTCGCCTTGGCTTCGTCGCTTTTCTCAATCAAAATAAATTTTGATTTCGAAGACGACTTGCCCCTGGGACCGCGTCGCCTTCGCTCCTTGTCCCGTTTCTCGCTAAAAATAGCCGTTTAGGCTATTTTTTAAACGCGAGAAACCCTGATCCCGTTTTTCGCTAAAAATAGCCGTTTAGGCTATTTTTTTAACGCTAAAAACTCTGCTCAAATTTATCTAAATCTTCAATTGATTTAAAGTTATGGGTATGTTTTTCGTCGATAAAAATATATTCATCAAAATCAAGCATATCGTCGCGACGATTAGAAAAATAAATCACCGTAGAATTATGGTTTTTAGTCAAAAATTTAAGTATATTTTGACGGGTCTTGAGTCCAAGCATATCAAGGACTTCGGTGATTATAATTATTTGTGGTTCTTGTAATAAAGCGCGAGCGATTTTTAATAAAATTTTTTCCGATTCCGAAAGTGGATAACCAGTTGGAATTATTCTTAAATTTAAGCCTTCATTAAAGCGATTTAAAGCTTGGTCGAGCCCAGTAATTTGTAGGACCTCATTGATTTGTTTTTTATTAATCAGTTTATTGTTGAAAGTCAAATATTCTTCAATATTGCCTTCGAGAAAAGTGCCATTATCGATTAAAGCAATCTTGGAACGTAACTGCGAAATATTAATATTTTCCATATCAATATTGTTAAATTCTAAAGTGCCACGAACTGGCGTTCGAAGGCAGTATAGAAGCTCAATTAAAATTTTTTGCGAAGATAAATTGTGAGTAGAAATTATATAATTTTTATGATGTTTTAGAGAAAAATTAAATTTAAATTCGCGCCCGAAATAAAGGTCAACAACATTATTAAATTTGATGTCGATTTTATGATCTTCGATTTTTTCCAAGCCAATATTTTCTTGCGGAATATTGTAAAATTGCGAAAGTTTTTCGCAAGCTCCAACGATGTCATAAAAATTTTCAAAATCGCGACCGAGTTCGGAAATTCCGTAAAGCGTAGTTGATAAAATTAATTCTGAAGCCACCAATTGACCGATTGAAAGTTGACCATTAATTACTAAATAACCGCCAATGATTAACAGCAATGAGCTCGCCACTGCGTAAAGCGTAAGCATCAAAGAGAATTGCATAAAAAGTTGCGAAAAATGTTCTTTACGTTCTTTTAAATATTGTTCGGTTAAAAAATCAGTTTTGAAAATTGCATATTTTTGTCCAATTTCTGATTTAAACAAAATATTGTTACGAGCTACGTCTTCAAGCCATCCCGCCATATCATATTTACGACGACTTGAATAAAATTTAGTGACAAAACCTTTTTTGCAAAATCCACGCCAAATTAAAATTATTGAAATAATTATTAACAAAGAAAATATTAATAAAATTGGGTGATAAAAAGCCACCAACAAAAGACCGGCAATGGTTTGTAAAATTAAAGTAAAACTTTTTATTAAAATTTTTGGTAAAGTTTTTTGAATAGTTATTACGTCAAAAAAACGATTAACAAATTCAGTTTGATTCGATTCTTCAAAATTTTCATGACGCGCACTGACCGTTGCTATAGTAATATCGGCACTCATTTTAGCAAAAAATTTTCTTTGAAAAATTTCACTTACATAAAATTGTAAAATATTTAAAATAGCAGAAAAACTTAATAAAAAAAACAGTAATAAACCTAAAATAATTATAGGCTGGAGCATTGCGGTAAAGGCAACGGAGTTGATTAATAATTGAACGGAAATTGGGGTGGCGAGACTTAAAATTGCAATAGCAATCCCGTAAACTATGGCGGTTGCGAAAAAATTTTTATCATCCGCTAAAATTTTTTTTATAAAAAATTTTATGTTGGGATTATTTAAATCATTGCTAAAAGGCTTGTAGAGCTTTTTGCTCGAGATCTGAAATTGCATTTTAATTTTTTAAAAAATTATTTTAAATTTTGACAAATTTAATTTAAAATAATTTGAACTTCAAGAATATTTTTTTAATTAAACTTAATATCAATGACAATAAAAATTTCGATAAAAGTTATAACTCATGCTAAAAAAAGTGAGGTGGTTGGCGATGATATTGATTTATTTGGTGCGAGAATTTTGCGAGTTAAAATTAGTCAACCGCCTGAAGATGGTAAAGCCAATAAAGCCTTGATAGAGTTGCTTGCAGAATATCTTCAAGTTAAAAAAAATTTAATCACAATTATTGCTGGCGAAAAATCAACCCACAAAATTGTTGAGATTAAATAAAAGATTTATAAGATTTATTTTTTTTAACATTTCTCAATTAAAAACGATAAAAATAATTATAATTACGAAAAATCTAATATTAAACAAACAGAGCCCAGTAATTTAACTGAAGATTTTCATGTTGTTAATTCGCCCAAAATGTTAAAAATATAAAATTGTGAGAAATAATAAAATTACTCCATTACAGGATTCCGAAGCTGAAAATCAATCTTCTAGGGTTGTTCCATCAATTGCTAATTCGCAATTAAATTTTAATTTATTATTAGCCAGTGGAGTAAGTTTATTTTTCTCTGGATTTGCATTCGGCATTACATCCTTATCTTTGGATGTTGATAAAATATTTCACGAAAATAGAAATCAAACGAGTTTTACAAAAAATTTGGGCGAAGATGGAAGGCATGGTTTTGCATTGGCGATTTCGGCTTCAACTTTTTTAGCAACTTTTTTAATGGCTAGGCGCTACTTAAAGAAAATTGATCGTCAAAATAAT
>JBIIFQ010000076.1:0-5581 GCA_044237235.1 Rickettsiales bacterium | reverse complement strand
TTTTCAAGCTCTTCGACGATATTTTGACAATTTTCATCAATTAAATTTACAATAAATTCTTTGATATCGCTCATTTTTTCATCTTCGAACTGCATTTCCCTAAGGTCGAAGTCATTATCGCGATAATTAATTAATTCCGGATATTTTATTAACATTGCCATGATTAATAAAGAATTTTGATCAAAATTATTACGATTTTTTTTCGGTAAAATTGAAGTTTTAAAAATATTTTTTTTAAAATTATTTTGCGGACGCCCAATTGAAAATAAAGCATCCTTGGCGAATAAATTAAAATATTTTTTTGAAGCTGGATCGGTGATTAAATTAATTTTAGCATTAAGCTCCAACTCAAGTCTGGCCTTACTTTCGGGCGCTAATTTTTCGATATTTTTTAAACCCAAATCGGCGACAGCAAAATCAAACATCGCCTTGGAAAGTGGCACCGCTTCGTCGAGAATTTTTTTAAATTCGCGCGCGCCGTAATTTTTTAAAAAATCATCGGGATCCATTTGATTCGGCAAGAAATTAAATGCCAAAGTTTTTTTCGAATTTATCAAGGGCAGGGCAATTTCTAAAACTCTTTTTGCGGCCTTGACTCCGGCATTATCGCCATCTAAGCACATTATGATTTTATCGGTAATTTGAAAAAGTTGCTTCAAATGCTCTTCACCAATTGCGGTGCCAAGCCCCGCCACCACATTTTCAAAACCATTATTTGCCAAAGAAATTGCGTCAACATAACCTTCAACCATAATGGCACAACCATTGTCAAATATGGCTTTGCGGGCATTTGAATAATTATAAAGAGTTTGATTTTTTTTGAAAATTTCGGTTTCCGCCGAATTTAAATATTTTGGAAGATCATCGCCCAAAGTGCGCCCGCCAAAAGCGATGAGTCGATTTTTACGATCACTAATGGCGAAGGTTATGCGATTGCGTAATTTGTCATAAAGCTTACCTTTGTCATTTTTGCCAATTACTCCGCAACCCTCGATTTCACTATCGCTAAAGCCCTGATTTCTTAAATGGTTTAGCAATCCTTCGTAAGAATTTAAAGCGTAACCGATGTGAAATTTTTTGGCGATTGTCGAATTAAAGCCACGTTTTTTTAAATAATTTCTGGCCTCGATCGCAGTTTCTTGATATAAATTTTTTTCAAAAAACTGATTTATTTTTTCAATAATTTCAAAATCACGAGCGACATAATTTTGTTGAATTTGCGAGGTGGCAACTACTGGCACTTGAATTCCAAAATCATCGGCAAGTTTAAAAATTGCCTCTTTAAATTCCAACCTTTCATTTTCCATCGTAAAAGTGATAACATCGCCATGAGCTTGGCAACCAAAACAATGATAAAAACCTTTTTGATCATTAACCGAAAAAGATGGTGATTTTTCATTGTGGAATGGACATAATCCAAGAAAACTTTTGCCTTGTTTTTTCAGGCGAACTTTTTTGCCGATTACTTCGGAAATAAGGATCGAAGAGCGTAATTTTTCTGGAAAATCTTTGGAAAAATTCATGCTAAAATTTTAATTTTGAAATGCTGAAATTATTATAAAATGTGCCACATAAAGTCTAACAAAGTCATACAAATACCAAATGTCATTGGTATTAAAAGATTATCGTCAACAATAAAAAAACTTGGATAGGCTTCGGTAAAAGTTATGAACATGGCGATAAAAATTGCGAAAAAATAAAAGGGCAGGCGACAATCAAAATAAAACCCCGAAATCATTATTACTACAACCGCAGTTATAAAAAAAGCTAAAGAGCCAGCGCGTGATTTTTCATAAAATGGCGCTGATTTTATTGACTTTCCGACGATGGCGGCCATAGCGTCGGCAAAAATTAGAATGCAAAAACCCGTCACCGCGATCACTTTATCAAACATCAAAAAATTTAGCGATGCACCACCAAAAACCCAACTCATGCCCGAAAGTTTTTTTTGATTAATTTCTTTGTCGCGCATTATTAGTTTAAAAAATTTTGAAGCGAGATAATTTAATTTATCAAATTTGCAACGATAATAATCAATTGTGATTATGATTATGGCGATTGGAATAAAGATTGTTAGAAATTCACTTTTTCCAAGTTTAATGAAAAAAAATGGAATTAAAAACAAAAAGAGGTGAAATATTTTTCTGTAAAGTTCTTGCTTGATTGGCATTATTTAAATTAATTATTTAATTGGATTTTTTATTGTTTTCTTGATAAATAACCACTTCGTCTTTTCCGATATATCCCAATATTTTTCTAGATTGTTCGTCGACTAAATCAAGATCGAGAGAATCATAGTCCATCCCTTTTATCATTTCTTTTTTGAGGCGAATTTTATCTTGCAATTCAAACTTTTGTAACTCAATTTGCGAAACTTGTTTTTTAAGTAAATAGAATTCGATTAAACCCTTGTCACCAAATATTGAGACAAACATAAAATAAAAAATCATCGCGACAGCAACGCAATAGGAAACAAAGGTCGCTTTATTGATACGATTTTTTTTGACAAAATTATATAATGTATTTTTAGCAATAATCATTTTTTTGAAAAATTTATTTCGATTACCGCCTCATTATCTAAAAATTAAATTAAAATACAATTTAATTTTTTGAATTACGATTTATTACAAAGCTCTTTAGCGACTCTAATAATGTCTTTGGCTTTTGGCAAAGCAAGTCTTTCTAGGTTTTCTGCGTAAGGTAAAGGCGCATCAACTGAAGCTAATTTTTTAATCGGAGCATCGAGATAATCAAAAGCTTCGTCAATTAGAATTGAAGCAATTTCACTGCCGATCGAAGCAAAAGGGAAGCCTTCTTCAACGGTAATGCATCGTGAAGTTTTTTTCACCGATTCAACAATCGTTTCGCGATCAAGAGGGCGAATCGTTCTTAAATCGATAACTTCGGCGGAAATGCCAATTTTTTCAAGCTCTTCGGCGGCTTCAAGTGCATATTTAACCACCAAAGAAAAGGCGATTATTGTTACGTCCGTTCCTTCTCGAAGAATTTTAGCTTTACCAATTTCAACAATGTGATCATCATCATATTCTTCTTCAAAGCTAAAGCCGTAAGTGATTTCATTTTCAAGAAAAATTACTGGATTTGGATCGCGAATTGCTGATTTTAATAAACCTTTTGCATCAGCTGAACTGTAAGGTGCAACAACTTTTAGTCCTGGGATTGCTCCATACCAAGCGGCATAACATTGCGAATGTTGCGCCCCAACTCGAGATGCCGCTCCATTTGGACCACGAAATACGATTGGGCAACGAACTTGTCCTCCCGACATATAATTAGTTTTGGCGGCCGAATTAATAATTTGATCAATCGCTTGCATGGCAAAATTGAAAGTCATAAATTCAACAATCGGTCTTAATCCAGCGAAGGCAGAACCAACGGCGAGACCAGCAAATCCATGTTCGGTAATTGGAGTATCAATTACTCTTTTAGCGCCAAATTCAGCAAGCAAACCTTGCGTAACTTTATAGGCACCATTATATTCAGCGACCTCTTCACCCATCACATAAATTTCGGGATGTTTACGCATTTCTTCCGCCATCGCTTCACGAAGTGCTTCGCGAACTGTAAGTTTTCTAAGAGTCATAAATTTAGTTATAAATCTCGGTTAAAAGCTCTGATTCATCAGGCTCGGGACTATTTTTTGCAAATTCAACTATTTCGTTGATTTCATTTTTTATTTCATCATCGATTTTTTTGATTTCACTTTCGCCAACAATTTTATTTTCAAAAATGGCGAGCCTTAGTGAGTCAATTGGATCTTGATCTTTTTTACAATTAACTTCTTCCTTAGAGCGATAAGTTGCTGGATCGGACATTGAATGACCACGATAACGATAAGTATCCATTTCAAGAATCATCGGACCGTTTCCGCCCCTTACATAATCAACGCATTTTTGACCATCACGAATCACTTCAAAAATATCCATTCCATTAATTTTAACCCCCGGAATATTGAAACCAATTCCACGTTTGTGTAGCTCATCAACCGAAGAGGCTCTAGCTATTGAAGTGCCCATTGCATAATGATTATTTTCGATAATAAATAAAACTGGTAAATTCCAAATTTTTGCCATATTAAAAGCTTCATAGACTTGACCTTGATGTGCCGCGCCGTCGCCAAAATAACAATAAGTTACGTTATTATTGCCTTTATATTTATCGGCAAAAGCAAGTCCAGCACCAATTGGAACCGAGGCTCCAACGATTCCATGTCCACCATAAAAATGTTTTTCTAAATCAAATAAATGCATCGATCCGCCTTTGCCTTTCGAGCATCCATCTTTTCTTCCAAGTAATTCAGCCATGATTTTTTTTGGATCCGATCCGACGGCGATCATGTGTCCGTGATCACGATAAGTCGTTATTACTTTATCGCCCTCTTGCATGGTATAATGCATTCCCGAAGCAATCGCCTCTTGACCAATATAAAGATGGCAAAAACCTGCAATTAATCCCATGCCGTAAAGTTGTCCCGCCTTTTCTTCAAAGCGACGAATTAGTAACATTTCGCGATAAAAGCCGAGCAATTCTTCTTTTTTAAAATCTTTGATCGAATTATTTTTTGAATTATTTTTATTAATCATTTTAAAAAGTTGTTATGATTTTAATATTTTAAAAACATGATTCTTCTTCAAGTTTTTCGATTCTAATTGAAATTAAATTAAAATTAAAAGTAAAATTTTATAAAATAAGCTTTCTCGAATTTTAAATTAAATTTATTGTCATTATCCAGCATTCGGATAATCTTTTTTTATCAAAGAAATTATAAAATCTTTGATAAATTTAAAAATATCGGGAAGCAATATGTAACAAGCATAAATCATCACTAGCAATAAAAAAATTATGCCTCCATAATGGACCATTTTGTAAAAAAAAGCATCCGCCTTACCCTTGTTTGAATCGAACTTAATCTTTCTTTTTGACGTCATTTTAAATTATATTAATATCAAAATAAATTGCCATTTTAACAATTTAAATAATAATTATCGAATCTGATTTTATATTGTTTTTAATTTTGTAAGAATAACATTAGCATATAAAAAAGAAAAATCAAATTTAATACCAAATTAAAAAAATGATCGAAAATTTTTTAACAATCTCTTTTTTTACATTAATTTTTTGCACATTGGCATGCTCAATGATGGGAAGCTTAGTGCTATGGAAAAGAATTTCATTTTACGGCGATGCGGTTTCGCATTCAGCCTTATTGGGATTTACTCTCGGCGCTTTTTTAGAAATAAATCAAATAATTATTTTGATTATTTTTAATCTATTTTTTGCAACTTTAGTAAATATTTTGTCAAAACAAAAATCATTTGCTATCGATAGTGTTGTAATGATTTTATCTTATTTTTTTATATCTTGCGCCGTGTTATTTAATGAAAATTTTAATAAAGATTTTGTTTTTGAAGAATTTTTATTTGGCGATATTTCAAGCATTTCAACTCTTCATTTTAGCATAATTGCAATTCTAACAATTCTAATTATAATTTTTGTTAGCTTAAATCTAAAAAAATTTTTAATTAGCCTTTTAAATCAAGATATCGCGATTGTTAAAAAT
>JBIIFQ010000074.1:0-5622 GCA_044237235.1 Rickettsiales bacterium | reverse complement strand
CTGGTACCTTTTTTAGCTTTTCTCGTAACATCAAAACCTCTGTCGTTCTTGGTTTTTGACCCCTCTCGATTCTAGGAACTTAACTAACGTTAATTTCCTAGAATCTGCTCTCCCTCAAGGGGAGAGCGATGGCACCGAACTCATCGAACGAAAAAAGTAACCTGGTACCTTTTTTTCTCGTAACATCAAAACCTCTGTCGTTCTTGGTTTTTGACCCCTCTCGATTCTAGGAACTTAACTAACGTTAATTTCCTAGAATCTGCTCTCCCTCAAGGGGAGAGCGATGGCACCGAACTCATCGAACGAAAAAAGTAACCTGGTACCTTTTTCTTTAATTAATCGTATTGAAAATTATAATAAACTCTTGGCGGATGTCTTAATTCACTTAGGATGGAAATTATTTGCGTTAAAAAATAGCCTAAACTCAACTTAAAAATTAAAAAATCTTATCGCGAATACGGCGATTTACTCGCCGTGGAGCGATTCAACTCAAAGCTAAATTTGCGTCCGCAAATTTAATTATTCATATGATAGCAACTCCTCTTCCGCAATCTCTTGTGTAATTATATCATTATTCATTAAATCTTTTAACGAATCCTTTAAAAGCAACATGCCATTTTTTCGACTCAACTCAATAATTGAGTTGATTTGCGGAATTTTATCTTCGCGAATTAAGTTACGAACTGAAGCGTTTGCCAACATAATTTCGAACGCCGCACATCTTCCGCCATCGCGTTTCTTGACAAGTCTTTGCGAAATAACCGCTTTAATTGAACCTGATAAAATTGAACGCACCGCCGATTTTTCTTCGGAAGGAAAAACATCGATAATACGATTTATGGTTTGCGCCGCTGAGTTAGTATGAAGTGTAGCAAGCACTAAATGTCCAGTTTCGGCAGCCGTTAGAGCCAAACGAAAAGTTTCAATGTCACGCATCTCGCCAACCATTATTACATCTGGATCTTGACGTAACGAGCTTCTCAAAGCTTCATTAAAAGAATTTGTATCGGAACCCAATTGACGTTGATTAATTAATGAACGCTTATTCTCAAACATATATTCCACCGGATCTTCAATGGTAATAATGTGACGCATAAAATTATTGTTAATATAATCGATTATAGCTGCCAAAGTAGTTGATTTTCCACTCCCCGTTGGACCAGCAACCATGATCAAGCCTTTTTTTAATCTTGCCAAATCTTGAACTATGTAAGGGGTGTTTAGCGACACTAAACTTTTGATATCCTTGGGAATTAAACGAAATGCGGCCGCTGGACCGGAAATAGTGTGATAAGCGTTAACGCGACAACGATATTTTTGCTCATCTTCGATTGAAAAATCTATTTCTCGATTTTCAATATAAGATTTTTTTTGTTGCTCATCCATTATTGAATAAAGCATATTATAAACATCTTCTGAAGAAAGTTCTTTTGTGTCTGCGTAATCAACTAAATCGCCATCTAATCGTAAAATTATACGATAATTTGACGACACATGAACGTCCGAACAGTTTTTTATTCTAGCTTCTTCGAGAATTTTTAAAATCATATCATTTGTTTTATTTTTTCAATTCTTCTTTTAACTGAATCGAGAGCAATTTCAAGATTAGAACTATCGTTATTTTTTACGACATTTGAATACATTTCCAAAGCTTTTTCATATTCTTTATTTTGATCATAAAGCACGCCTAAATTATAGCAGTAATTTATATTTCCGTAATCCAAATCCAATGCTTTTGTATAATTTTTAATCGCCGAATTATAATCAGAAATTTTTTCATAAGCCAGAGCCATACTTGCAAACAAAGAATGTCTTTGCGGATTTTGAATCGTAAGCCTTGTCAACATATAAATTGCTTCACGCGGACTTTCTTCGGTTAAAATAGCAATAATATTATTGATAATTTCATCTTTATTTTCAGCATCGCCTTTGAGCAATTCATAATAAATATTTTTAGCTTGCTTCAACTGATTCAAGCGTTGATAAACAACAGCTAAAGAATATTTTGCGTAAAGATTTTTTGGTTCTTTTTGTAAAATTTCTTTGTAAATTTGAATGGCAATTTCATATTGCCCAATCAAAACTGAATTATAAGCTAATTTTTCTTTTTCACGTAAATCTTTGTCAATTTTAACTTTATCAACCATAACGATACTCATTTCTTCGGGCGTATATTTTTTCTCTTCGTCATCCTTCTCCTGAACCTCTCCAAGCGTTGGTTTGTCAACTAAATTTGTGCCATATTCATTATTGTAAACATCGAATTTTTCACTATCTGATTTATCGAATAATAAAGTTTTTTCAATTTCTCGAGTAAGATCGGAGTTGCCAATATCAAGTTGTGCCTTGGCTTGTTCAGCAAAAAAACTTGCCAAAAAAAATAAACAAAAGAGGAAATTTATTTGAAGAAATGTAAGTTTTTTAATTCTCGGCATTTGAAAATTTTTCAAGTTTTTTTTGGTTTTTTAAATATATCATTATCGCCATAATTGAAGCGGATGTAATGCCCTGAATCTTGCCGGCCATTGCAATTGTTGCCGGACGATATTTTGACAATTTTTCACGCACTTCATTTGACAAACTTTGAATCAAATTATAATCAATATCAAGAGGAATTTTCATTTTTTCTTCTTGACGAAAAATTTCAATATCTTGATTTTGTCTTTTTAAATATGATAAATATGTGGCGTTAATTGCAACTTGTTTTTTTGTTTCCAGTTCAATTTGGGAAATTTCTTGATTCCAAATTTTTTCAATAATTTCAAAATTTATTTCAGGGAACGAAAGCAAGTGGTAAGCACTTCTAACCACCCCATCTTGTTTTATTGTCACTCCAAAATTTTCTAATTTTTTGGGCGAAATTTTTAAATCTTCTAAAATTTTTGTGGCTTGTAAAATTTTATTTTTACGAATTAAAAAATTGTTTAATCTTGGCGCTGAAATTACACCAAATTTTTCGCCAATTTCGGTTAAGCGTAAATCGGCGTTATCGGCGCGAATACTCAAACGATATTCAGCGCGCGAAGTAAGCATGCGGTAAGGTTCCGAAGTTCCAAGCGCGGTTAAATCATCAATCATAACGCCGATATAACTCGTCGAGCGATCTAAAATAAATTCTTCATCATTTTTTAAAGCTTTTAAGCCGGCATTAATTCCGGCGACGATGCCCTGCCCGCCCGCTTCTTCATAGCCAGTCGTGCCGTTAATTTGTCCAGCAAAAAATAAATTACGAATTTTTTTTGTTTCGAGCGTTGGTAATAATTCACGCGGATCGACATAATCATATTCAATCGCATATCCCGCTTGCGAAACCACGCAATTTTCTAAACCTTTTATCGATTTTAAAAATTGCATTTGAATCGCCAATGGTAAAGAATTAGAAATGCCATTTGGATAAATTAAATCACTGTCTAAACCTTCGGGCTCTAAGAAAATTTGATGACGATCTTTATCATAAAAACGATGAATTTTATCTTCAATCGACGGACAATAACGCGGACCAACTCCCGAAATGCCACCACCATACATCGCCGATTCATGCAAATTATTTTTAATAATTTCATGGGTTTGTAAATTAGTGTAAGTAATATAGCAAGCAGTTTGCGGAACTTCAATTTTATGCGTTAAATATGAAAATGGTTGTGGCGGATTATCGCCCGCTTGAATTTCGAGCTCAGAAAAATCAATCGAACTTTTTAAAATTCGTGGTGGCGTTCCGGTTTTCAAACGACCGAGATTAAATTGATATTTTTGTAAACAATTTGAAATACCGTAAGACGCTTCTTCGCCAACTCTTCCCGCTTTAGTTTGCTCTTTGCCAATATGAATAACTCCGCGCAAAAAAGTCCCCGTCGTTAACACCACCGATTCGGCGTAAATCGCTTCGCCACTCGCCAAAATTACACCTTTAATTTTATTATTATCAATTATTAAATCTTCAACAGAATTATAAAGAATGGTGAGATTTGGATAATTTTCAAGAATTTCTCTGATCGCCATTTTATAAAGCTTGCGATCGGCTTGAGCTCTTGGCGAATGCACCGCGTAACCTTTTGATGAATTTAAAATCCGAAAATGAATTCCCGCTTTATCAATGGCTCGCCCCATAATGCCATCAAGCGCGTCAATCTCGCGCACCATCGTGCCTTTGGCAACCCCTCCAATCGCCGGATTGCACGACATTTCACCTAAATTTTCAAATTTTTTGGTGATAAGTAAACTATCAACGCCCATTCTAGCCGAAGCGCAAACCGCTTCAATCCCAGCATGACCAGCACCAATTACAATTGTTTGAAAATGTGTTTTTAAATTGCTGAAATTATTCATTATAAGTGATTGATTTTTTGTTTTAAAATAATCTTAACTTAAAAAATAATTATTTTAAAGCGAAAAAATTGATCTTTAATTTTTTGGATAAAATTATTTAAAAACTAAATTTTAATTTAAGATTTTGCTTTGAATATTTGCAAAGATTTTGTTTTTAACCTCCGGAAAGAATTCCAAAACAACTCGGTTTTTGCGCTTGAGCCGCGTTCGCAGAAGGATCCTTTGGGCTTGACGCGGGTGGTGATGCAGTTCTTGAAATTTGTTTCAAGCCTATTCGAGTTGAAGCGGAAGTGTTATCTGAATCCTTAGCAAAAACACACAAAACTTTTAATAATTCGCTAGAAATCTCTTTTTCCATCGTAATATTAGCTTCAGCTATTTTCCCACCCGATCTTAAAACAATTCCTTTAACTTCTTTTTGGGGAATATACTTTGGGATTGCTTTACCCATAAATTCTGAAATTAAGGGCTCATCGGTCTTCTTAAAATTATCTTGTCTTTCAGTTTCTATCTCAAATAAAATATCATCCTTCGTAGATATAAAAGCATTTATATCTCTAGTCTGATTATTATTATTTAAATCTGTAGCTTGAATTTTTCCAATAGGAGATTTTCTGAAATGTAATAATTGCCCACCCTGATTTTGATGAGCAAAACCATTAGTTAAATAATAACCTTGATCTGACTGTGCAACATTTCTGATTTCTGTTTTATGCAACATTTGTAAATTACTTCCCGGAGCTTGAGCTGGAGCTGGAGGCGCGTCTAGAGCAAACAATCCACTTCTATCTCCCGTTTTTTCAATAAAAAAATCTATTTTTAATAAACTTGTTGGGGGATCAATTTTATGACCATTTTGTGTATATTGTTCAACTTTTTTTATTCCCTCTATTACTGTTTTTTCATTTGCCCCCTCTCCAATTTTCGTTGTTGCAAGTTCAACTTGAATATAACTTTTAGTTTTTTCATCCCAAATATTGGCAGTCGTCGGACCCGCAGTTTCCCCAACAAAAACTCTGACTGGCTCGTTAGACTTTTTGGAACGAACAATTTTAATAAATCCAAAGGCATCCTCTTCATATTCTTTCGCTGTTGCTGGTGCTCCCGCTACTCCCGCTACCGCTACTAACGCCGGAGCCTTTTCTTTCTCAACACCAATAATACCACTTTTAAATCGATTCGCCAAACATTTATCCGCCAATTCTTTGGCTTTTTTTGCTATTTTATCATCATTAAAATCATCGCCAAAAACCTTTACCTTACTAGAACCGGTTCCCCAAGTCGACATTTGTATTT
>JBIIFQ010000073.1:0-5663 GCA_044237235.1 Rickettsiales bacterium | reverse complement strand
AGCCGTTGAATAGAATTTATTAATTATGAAAACAACTTCTCTAAATCAAACTCATCGCTCTCAAGGAGCCAAAATGGTCGAATTTGCCGGCTATGACATGCCCGTTCAATATGCCGATGGAATGCTTAAAGAGCATGAATGGACACGCTCGGGCAATGTCGGAATTTTTGACGTTTCGCATATGGGACAATTTTTTATCGAAGGACAAGAAGTTGCTAAATTTTTATCAAAAATTACGCCAACTGATTTTAGTTTAAGCACTGAAAATCTTGCTAAATATACGGTTTTAACCAATGAAAATGGCGGAATTATCGATGATTTAATCATTACTAAAATTAATGATGAAAAATTCTTTATCGTTCTAAATGCTGGATGTAAAGAAAAAGATGCGACTTGGATTCGTAAAAATTTACCACAAAATCTTAAATTCACCGCACTTGATGATCGCTCATTAATCGCTGTTCAAGGACATAAAGCTCAAGAAGTTTTATCGCGTTTTTTAAAAAGTGGTGATCTTGAAAATTTACCTTATATGAATCTTGGATTTTTTCATTTAAAAAATGGTCAAGAAATTTTTGTGAGTCGCACCGGATACACTGGCGAAGATGGCTTTGAAGTAAGCATTAAAAATTCTGAAGTTGAAAAATTTTGGCTCGATCTTTCATCGCAAAGCGAAGTCAAGCCAATTGGATTAGGTGCACGCGATTCATTACGTTTAGAAATGGGTTATCCACTTTACGGTCATGATCTTGATGATTCAACTTCACCAGTCGAAGCTAGCATTGGCTGGGTCGTTAGCAAAAGCAATGATAATTTTATCGGCTCTTCACGAGTTTTAAAAGAAAAAATTGATGGCGTAAAGCGCAAAAGAATGGGCGTGAAACTCCTTGATCGAGGGATTGCCCGCGAAGGCACCGAAATTAAAAAAGATGGCAAAAAAATTGGAGTTTTATCAAGCGGTGGTTTTTCACCAAATCTTAAAGTTTCAATTGGTCAAGGTTATTTCGATCCATCAATCGTTAAAAATGGAGAAAATGTTGTGGCGGTAGTTCGTGATCGCGAAATTCCAGCAATAATTTCTTCATTTGTTTTCGTTGAACCAAAAACAAAATCATTAAAAAAATCTTCTTAAAAATTAACAATCAAATTTGGATTAAATATGAAATTTACAAAAGATCATGAATGGATAAAAGTTGAAGGCGATGTCGCCACAATTGGAATCACCGAATATGCCGCCGAAGCTTTGGGCGAATTGGTTTATGTCGAGCTTCCAAAAATCGGCAATTCTTACAAAAAACATGACGCTTTTGCGGTTGTTGAATCTTCAAAATCTGCCAGCGATGTTTACATTCCAGTTTCGGGAGAAGTTGTGGCGATTAATGAATCTCTTAATTCAGCTCCTGAATTAATTAACCAATCTTCTTACCAAGATGGTTGGATTGCAAAAGTAAAAATTGCTAATCAAGATGATTTAGCTGAAACCATGGATGAAGCTTCTTATAAAAAAATGCTTCAAGATAAATAATTTAAATTAGTTTACGCTTTTTTAAATTATTTTTATGGATTACTTAAATAAAATTGCTTAAAAGTTTTTATTAAAATTTAAGCAATTTTTTTATATTTTATTGCTCTTAGTAATGCAAAATTAAAACCAAAAAACTTTGAAAAAAGCCCTTTTAAAAACCACATTTTCATCACAATTTATTTTGTTAACTTTTTTGTTAACACAACTTTATTCGCAACCGGCTCTATCAGCGACCGCCATTATAGATTCATCAAATATCTTAGCTTCAGCTTCTTCAATTGGCGATAACGACACTGTAAATTTCACTGGTGGCGGTTCATTAATCGTTGACTCGGGCAAAACTCTCGATTCACTCAGCACCGCAAGCACTTTTGGCAATATCAATTTTTCTTCTGCCAATAATTTAACTTTAACAAATTCAATTGGCACCTCTAGCAAACCATTAAATAACATTTCTTTCAATGCAAATGGCTCTTTAATTTTAGGTGGCGATGTTTATTTAAATAATGGCATAACCACCGCCACTAATAATTCGGGAAACATTAACTTGAATTCCAATAATATTTTACAAAAAATTGAATCTACAATTGGGACCAATAATTACAATCTTAAAGAGCTTTCAATTAATCAAGATAAGGGCGCAATATTTAACAAAGATGTTAACATAACTAACTTAATCAATAATGGTGTTGGTTCCGAAATAAGTGGTTCGGGCAATTTAAATTTTATTAACGCCGAAATCAATGATAATTTCAAAATCAGCAATTCTGGCAATGTAAATATTGGTGGCACCAAGTTAGATGAAAATGGTAATACCGTAAATTTAGGAACAATTTCTATCATCACCAATAAAGCACTCACCATCAACAATAACACTACTTCATTATCCAATTTATCGATTGCGGATTCGGGTAAAATAATTATCAATAATACCAAAAACTTAAATATTTTAGGCAACATTAGTGGAGCAAATGGTTCAATTAATATTGAAGACGTTAGCAAAGCGGGTGACCCTGCCAACTCAGGCACCTTAACGCTTTCGGGCAAAATTACACAAACAATAGAAGCTTCGATTGGTTCCAGCTCAACCAGTTTGTCCAATCTTGTTAATCTTAATGTAAATAATGTTTTAAGCTCAACAAAACCATCAATTTCAGATGGCGTTGTTCTTTCAAATGATGCTTATCTTAACAATATCAGATTTACCAACATTACCGATATTTCAAAAATTTCCATCGCCACCGGCAAAAGCATTAATTTATTGCGCAATATTGCAGAATCTTCGGGAGGAAGCGGAATTATAACCGGAGCGGGTAAACTTATTTTGAATGGCACCTCAACTCAAACGATAGATGCCAATTTAGGAACCTCAACCACTGATCGCTTGGGCGAACTTCAAATTAACAGCACCTCTAAAATCACGCTCAATGACGCTTCATATCTTGAAAAATTAACTTCATCAAAAATTTCTTCCTTAGCCAATAATTCAATATTAAATATCAATATTTTAGACGCTCAAGACTCTTTAAAAATTAGCGGTTCGGGAGATTTTGAAGTTAAAACTTTAAACATCGCAACTGCCAAAAATCTCACTCTTGAAAATGATAAAACCATAAAAATTACCAACGCTATAACTGGATTAGGAGCCATTAAAACCAACTCTGCCAACACCGGTAATATCTTTTTTTCATCAAGCACCAATATAAATGTTGCCAGTCAAATTGGTGAATCAAGCGCTTATTTAAATAAAATAATTGTTAACAATGCCGATGGTATAGCGGTTAATTTTAACAATGATGTTTTTGCCTCGAGCCTTAATTTTACTAACTCCACTGGGCAATCAAAAATAGCAATTGCAACCACTAAAACGCTTAATATTTCAGGCGATGTCAATAATTTATCCGATTCAATTATATCTGGAGCCGGCACTTTGAGTCTTTCGGGAACTTCAAAAGAACAAAATATTTACGCTAAAATTGGAACCGACACAACCAAGCTTGGAAACTTGGAAATCAACAATCCATTTGGCGTCACCTTTTATCAAAATTCTTTTGTTGAAACTTTAACTCTAACCAACGGCGCCATCAAAATTGCCGGAAAAACTTTAACTATCAACGATAATTTGAATCTAACAAATCAAAGCTTTACCAGCAAAATAATTGATGATTTTGGAAAAATAAATGCTAAAAATCTTACCATCGACGCCTCCACCAATATCGCCTTCGATTATTCAAACACTAATATTGATTTAGAATACGCCCCCTCCCCCTCTGCGCTGGCTTCAACAACCCCATATACAATCATGGAATCCACCGCAATTTCGGGCGACATCAATTTGGTTAAGGTTAGCGACAACTCATATTTATTTGACAATATTTTGGAAACCAAAGACAACAAGATCATAACTAAAATAAAAGTAAGCGACAATTATAACGAAGCCAATATTGGCTCTGAAGATTATCAAACCTTAAATAACGCTTTAGCCTCATCAAATTTGGCTTCAAAATTCGTTAGAATATCCAACAAAGAAAATTTAAATCTTGCTTTAACAAGTCTCAAGCCAATCCCAATTGAAACCACTATTAACAATGCTCTAAACGTTAATGATACTACTTTTAGCGCAATTTCTTCGCATTTAAAAAATTTCGATTTGACCACCGCAATTAACAACCCTTCCGATAAAAATACCAACAACAAAAAATCTAAAAAAATTGAATTATGGGGACAGCTTTTTGGCAATAAGTTAACTCTAAAAAGCAATGATTCTAAACAAAAATTTAATAACAATAATTATGGCGGAATAATTGGCTTTGATCGTTTGATAAAAAGTAAAGATAATGATATTTTAATTGGCTCGGCGCTTGCCATAAATAAATCACGAATCTTTGATGATTTAAAAATTCATAATAACAATATTGATTCATATCAAATCGCTTTATATAACATCAATTATTCAAAAATTAATGAAGGTTTTTATAGTAAAAATTTAGCAAATTTAAGCTTAAATAAATATAAAAATTTGAGAACTTTAAAAATTGAAAATTACCGCGAAGATTTAAAATCTAATTTTAGCGGAAAAAGCTATTCTTTTGAAAGTGGCTTTGGTTATAAATTTAAAATTATCGATGATTTTTCAATTACTCCAGATTTATCAATTCAATATTTCAAACTATCTCAAGATTCTTACACGGAGAAGGCTCAAGCCGATTCATCCCTTGCGGTAAAAGGCTTTAATTATAATGAATTTATTGCAAAATTAGGAGTAAATTTTGCCGGAAAATTTACTTATTCGGAATATGAATATAAACCTAATTTTGCCATTTCTTGGGATCGAAAATTAAAAAATAATCGACAATTAACGCAATCAAATTTTGTGAGTGGTGGCAATTCAAACATCAACAGTTTAAAAATTTTACAAAGAGATAAATTAAATCTGGGTTTTGGACTCAATTTAGCCGATAAAAACAATCAAAGACTCAATCTTAAATATGATTTACAACTCGCAAATCACTTCGTTAACAATGTTGGTTTTGTTGAATATTCTTGGGAATTTTAATTAAATCAAAATCTGAAATAAATTTTCAAAAATAAATTTAACATTATAATTGATTGACTGATAATTATTTATAATTAAAAAGTTTTTACAAACAATCATTCTTTAAATTATTAACAGAAAATACAATGCTAAATCCCCCATCTTCAGGTGTTTCAAATCAAGATACACAAAAAATTAATAATATTAAAAACGCGTTAAAAGAATTTGTCGAAACAAATGGTAGATTACCGAATAAAAATTTAGTTTTAACAGAAACAGAAGATGGTTATCGCGTTGAAGAAAAGAGTGATTCAGCTCCTAATCAAGAATTAGATTCTATTACCATAGAGGAAGGCTCACAATTATATACTATAGGAAGCAATACCCAAAATTTATTGAGTGACATCGTCATTAAAAAATCTAAAATTAGAGAAGCATTAAAAAAATTTGTTGAAGAAAATGATAGATTGCCGAATAGAGATTTAGATTTAACAGTAACGGAAGGTATATATCGTGTTGATGAAATTACTAATCCACCAGTTGATGAAATTACTAATCCACCAGTTGATGAAATTACTAATTCACCAGTTGTTGAAACTAATG
>JBIIFQ010000072.1:0-5668 GCA_044237235.1 Rickettsiales bacterium | reverse complement strand
TTTTAGGCTCCAAATCACAAGAAATAATTTTATTTTTTTTATCAAAATTTGTGTTTTTTGCTAAATATTTTTCTTGAAAAAATAAAGTAATAATCAGTGTTTGATTATTTTTATGAAAAGTTATTTTTGAAATAAAATCGGGTTTTTTTGGAGAATAATCCTTCTTAAAAAGTTCGGCATTTTTGATTTCAATCGATAACCGATCGGGTTTTGAAAGGGTAAATAATTTATATTCGGCAAGATTATTTAAAGTTATAGATAATTTTTTATTATTAGAAAATTCAATTTTTGTAATTGTAGTTTTTGAGTCTTGAGTATTGGCGTAAAGGGGTTGGGTAAGAATTAGAAAATAAAAAATAAGTTGAAAAAATTTTTTTATAGAATGCATTTGTATTAATTAAATTTTTTCTCGCGAAAGATTTCTTAAATTATTATTTTAATTATTAGATTAAATATCTTTTTCTCAAGTAAATTAACCAAAAATAATTTTTCATTTTATTACTATTTTTTACAAAAGATTACAATTTACATTATCGAAAAACCTCTTTAGCCTAGGATGAAAACTAATTTTATAATCTAAATTTTTATTAAAAATGTGTGGAATTATCGGGGCAATTGGTGCAAATAAAGTAAGCGAAATTATTCTCAATGGCTTAAAAAAACTTGAATATCGTGGTTATGATTCTTCGGGTTTAGCTTTATATGAAGATAAGAAATTTAATATTATCAAAGAAGAAGGAAAAATTAGTAAATTAGAAGCTGTTTTAAAAAAGAAAAAATTCATTGCAAACATGGGAATTGGTCATACTCGATGGGCAACACATGGCGTTCCAAGCAAAGAAAATGCTCATCCGCACGCTTCTTCACAAATTTGCGTTGTGCATAATGGAATTATTGAAAATTACCAAGAAATCAAATCTAAACTTGTAAAAAATGGCGTTCGTTTTTTAAGTCAAACTGATACCGAAGTGCTTCCACATTTAATCGAACAAAATTATTTAGCCGATGGCGATATTTTGCGATCATTATTAAAAACCGCCGAAGAACTTCACGGGACTTTTGCCATCGCCACTATGTTTAAAAATCGCGATGATGTGATTGCGGTTGCCAAGCGAGGCTCGCCAATCGTCATCGGCATTGGCGATAATGAAAATTTTATTGCTTCGGATTTTTATGGCTTGGCAGATTTCACCAATAAAGTTATTTTTTTAGATGATGATGAATTTGGTTTAGTTTACAAAAATCGCGTCGAAATTTTTGATAAAAACGGCAATGAGGTCAAGAAAATTCCTAAAATTATGGAAACCCAAAAAAGCCGAATTAGCAAGGGCGGGTTTGATCATTTCATGCTCAAAGAAATTTACGAACAGCCTTTTGTTTTAAATGAAACTATACAAGCTTATATTGATTTATCTTCAAATAAAATTCATTTACCAAATTTTAATTTTGATTTAGCTAAAATTAAAAAAATTACTATAATTGCTTGCGGAACCTCTTATTATGCAGGTTTGGTTGGTAAATATTTAATTGAACAAATCGCTAATGTTGAAGTTGAAGTTGATATTGCGTCGGAATTTCGTTATCGCAAAGCGCCATTTCGCGATGATAATTTAATGATTTTTGTTTCGCAATCGGGAGAAACGGCGGACACTTTGGCGGCATTGAAACATGCCAAACAAAATAAGCAGAAAATTTTATCAATCGTCAATGTTGCGCATAGCACTATGGCTCAACTTTCTGATGTCGTAATCAGAACTTTGGCGGGTCCAGAAATTGGCGTCGCCTCAACTAAGGCTTATACCGCCCAAATTGCGGTGTTATCAATTTTTGCGATCAATTTGGCAATGCTCAATAAAAATATTTCCGAAATTAAATGTTCCCAATTGTTACAAAGCTTGGCAAGTTGCGGAAGCAAAATGAATCAAATGCTTGAAGATGGCGAGATTCGTAATATCAAAAAAATCGCTTCCAAACTTACTAAATCAAAACAAGTTTTATATATTGGTCGCTCAATTTCTCACGTTACGGCGTTGGAATCGGCTTTAAAATTTCGCGAATTAACCTACATAAATGCGCAAGGAATTTCAGCCGGAGAATTAAAGCATGGCACCATTGCGGTAATTGATAAAACCATGCCCGTCATTGTAATTGGAGCTCGCAACAAAGAAAATGAACTTTTTGAAAAAACCTTATCGAACGCTCAAGAAGTTAATGCTCGAGGCGGAAAAATATTTTTTGTAAGCGACAAAAAAGGGCTTAATTTATTTGGTAAAATGGCAAAATATCGCATTGAAATTCCTGAAATTTCCAATTCAATTCAGGAGGCGCTATTGCCCGTAATTTCAATGCAATTACTAGCTTATTATGTGGCGCTTTTTAAAGGTCATGATGTTGATCAGCCAAGGAATCTAGCGAAGTCAGTTACGGTTGAATAATTTTAATCAAATTATTTTCCAATAAAAATCGTGGAGATTTTTTCGATTTTTTTCGTGTCTAAATCCTCAAGAATCATTGCAATTAAAATTTGATCCTCGGTAATTTCGCTAATATTTTGCGATGGAATTGTAACAAAAACTTTCAAATCAACCGCGGTTTCTGCGGGGATTTTAAGCTTTTTTTCATCGTGATTCGAGATTTTAATTTCAGCAAAATTTGGTTTAGAAATTGCCAAAGAAAATTGCTTTTCCTCGTGATTTTTATTGATAATTTTAAGATTATAAACATTGCGAATCGAGCCGTCGCTTAATGTTATAAACAATGGATTACGCTCTTGAAAAATCGAAGTTTCGATTTGCGGTTTATAAATCAAACTCATTAACATTAAAGTCGAAACCAGAATTAAAATGGCACTATAATAAAAAGTGCGAGCTTGCAAAAAACGAAATTTTTTTTGCGGAATTGGATCTAGCAAGTGCGAAAGGGAGTCGTAGCGAATTAAACCTTTGGGCAAACCAACTTTATGCATTACTTCATCGCAGGCATCAATACATAAACCGCAGGCGATGCATTCCATTTGTAAACCATTGCGAATATCGATTCCTGTAGGGCAAACCACGACACATTGTTTGCAATCGATGCAATGACCGCGATTTTCAAAACTCTCACCACGATGCCATTTTCCTCGCTCTTCGCCACGTTTTTTATCGTAAGAAATTATTAAAGTATTGTCGTCGAACATTACGGATTGAAAACGCGCATAAGGACACATATGAGTGCAAACTTGTTCGCGAGCAAATCCCGCCATTAAATAAGTCATAAAACCAATCCCAGCAATCCATCCTAAAACTTTTAACGATATTTCATTAAAGTTGAGATTTAATATTTTTTTAGCTAACAATAATGAATCGTTAAAATAATTCACAAAAACTAATCCCGTGATTAGAGAAATAATAATCCACGACAAATGAGTGAAAATTTTTTTATAAAATTTTTTAAAATTATTTTTACGATCTAACAAAATTCTTTCATTACGATCGCCTTGAAAAAAACGTTCGACCGCGATAAAAATATCAGTCCAAACTGTTTGGGGGCAAGCATATCCGCACCATACTCGACCAAAAAGCGAGGTCACAAAAAACAAAGCAATGGCGGATAAAATCAAAATTCCCGCTAAGTAAAAAACTTCTTGTGCCCAAATTTCAATGAAGAAAAAATAGATTTTACTATTAGTGATGTCGATTAGAATCGCTTGGTTTGGAGCGCTTGGACCGCGATCAAATCGAATGAAAGGCGAAAGACAATAAATGCCCAAAAACAACAGATTTAAGCGCGATTTTAAGCTACGAAACCTCCCCTTAACATTTTGTGAATAAAGTTTTTTTCTGGGAGCAAAATATTTTTCAAGCATTTTTCTAGAAGTTAAATTAAATTGTTTGACAAATGTATTTTCATCAAATATATTAGCATATCTTTTTTACAAATTTACAAAAAATTTGTTTAATTTACTAGCTATAATTTATATTCTATGTTTGCAATTGTTGAGACGGGTGGAAAGCAATACCGCGTTGCCCCCAATGATAAATTAATTGTCGAAAAACTCATTGGTGATGTCGGCACAAAAATTATTCTTGAAAAAGTTTTACTCGTCAATAGCGAGAAAGGCGAATTAAGTGTTGGAGCTCCATTTGTTAGTGGCGCCCAAGTTGAGGCTGAAATTCTTAAATCTTTTAAAAATGATAAGGTAATTATCTTTAAAAAAAGAAGAAGACAAAATTCACGTAGAAAACGTGGACATCGTCAACAACAAACATTGTTGAAAATTTTGTCAATTAAGGCATAGCAAATTTTAACTATTTAATTTAAATACTATGGCAACAAAGAAAGCGGGTGGAAGCTCGCGAAATGGACGCGACTCAGCGGGCAGAAGGCTCGGCGTCAAAAAATATGGAAGTCAATCAGTTGAAGCTGGAAACATTATAGTGCGTCAAAGAGGCACTAAATGGCACCCAGGAAAAAATGTTGGAATTGGTAAAGATCATACAATTTTTGCAAAAATTGCTGGTATTGTTGAGTTCGTTAAAACAACTCGCAAAAACCGCATTTTCATTAATGTTGTTCCAGTTGCAGTTGCCAACTAATACCAAAAACTTTTAATCAAATTAAGCAAAATATTTGTTTAATTTAGCATCTTCAAGTTACGATGGTATAATCAATTAAAAACATAAAAGGCACTAAATTATTCAAAAATATTAGTGCTTTTTTATTGTCTTTATCTCAAGCGGACGTGGCGAAATTGGCAGACGCACTAGACTTAGGATCTAGCGCCTCACGGCATGTGGGTTCAAGTCCCTCCGTCCGCACCAAATTCATTTAAGTAAATAAACAATACTCTAATTTTGTAACTTGATAATTGAAATTTTTTTTGAGTAAAATTTATAAATTTAAAAAATACTCGAAAGGCATCATGTTCTAACTCGGTCTAATCACCCTCCCGCTTTACGGGAGGTAAAATTTTCTGCAAGAAAATTTTGGGAGGGGTTAAAAAATTAAAAGTAACCTGGTACCTTTTTTTCAATTTATAAAAGAACTCATCAAACCTTCGGTGCCATAGCTCTCCCGCCTTTCGGGAGAGCGGATTCTAGAAACTTAACGGTAGTTAAGTTCCTAGAATCGAGAGGGGTCAAAAACTTAGAGCGTTAACGGGCTTGAGATTATAAAAATAATTAAAACAAAAAAAATTTCAAAAAAGACGATTTCTTGATTTTGTTTTTAAATTTTGTTCTCATAAAATATTTTAACCCCTTACCCTAACCCTCTCCCCACAAGTGGGGAGAGGGGCTAAGGACGGTAATTTCTTAAGCTAAAAATGAAATTAAAAGAATTTTAAAACTTAAAATAATATCAAT
This sequence comes from Rickettsiales bacterium, assembly GCA_044237235.1. Lineage (GTDB taxonomy): Bacteria > Pseudomonadota > Alphaproteobacteria > Rickettsiales > UBA1997 > CAILUF01. The sequence goes on along the minus strand of JBIIFQ010000072.1, from coordinate 323 downwards.
CTTTAAAATAAAAAATTACAAACATTTTTTAATATAGAAAATTATAAACATTTTTTCTCTCAAAATTTAAAGAAAAAATTCCTTCCAATCCCCTCTCCCCGCATGCCTTACACCCCTACAATTTACAAAAATACTCACAACGCATACGGGCTCTAGCTCCCCCCTTGAGGGGGAGCAGGCTCCAAGAATTTAACGGTAGTTAAATTCGCGGAGCCGTGGGGGGTCAGAAACTTAGAGCATCAGAGACTTTGATATTGAGAGAAAAGTTAAAACAAAAAAAATCTAAAAAAGGCGATTTCTTGATTTTGTTTTTAATTTAAAAA
>JBIIFQ010000071.1:0-5676 GCA_044237235.1 Rickettsiales bacterium | reverse complement strand
CGCCAGCAATCACTAAAAAATCTTTACGTAAAGCATCCGCTGATTCATCTGCTCTGATTAAAGCTATATAGGAAGCCGAACCTCCCGCACCACCATCTCCGGGTCCATTATTATCAAATCCACCATTTCCACCTTTTAATTTATCAACTAAATCTTTATTTTTTGACGAATCAGCGTCAATTGCTGTTAAACAATTTTTTCCAGAATACCCACCTCTCCCATTTTTTACTTCAAAAGTTAAGTCTCTTGTTGGGGAGTTACTTAAATAATTGCTAAAATCTAATGTTCCTTGAAAAGAATCGCCATTGGATCCAGCTCCTCCATTTAGAGCAAAACAATTTCCTCCGGCACCTCCGCCGGCACCTCGAATTTTATATTTTATTTTTGTTTCGCCAGCTGGGAATGTGTAGGTATAAGGGGAGGTGGTAATCGCAATTAATGTTCCGCTAGAATTTGATAATTCTACAAATCCATCAAGACCATTTTGCGATTGGGAAGAAGCACCTATTCCCTTGGTCTCTCCACTCGAATTGTAAACAAAATTCGTCACATCATTAAAATCAAATTCTGGATTTATATAAGATTCTCCATTTGTCCCAGCCTCAGCAGAATCGCTTCCGGCAACATGGCCATTTGGAATTCTGGTTTGCTTTGAATTATTTCCTCCTCCACCACCACCAGTTCCTCCTTTATCACTAGCAATTATTCCACTCAATCCATCACCATTATGACATCCAGCAAGCTCAGATTCGCTGATTTGAGAATATTGAATAACGCATGAATCGCCATCAACCATACAGCTTGGAATATTTAATGGGATTTTGCATTCGGAATCCGTAAGATATTTCTTGTCCGCAGAATCATATCCTTGAAGACCCAAATAAACTTGATTTATTTTTTGCGTTGCTAATGGGGTTATTGAAAAATTTGTTGCTCGTAATTTTAATGTTGAATATATTTTTGAATAATCCGAAGAAGAATCTACATCAATACCAGCGCCACTTGATGGAGCTTTTTCCGCACTAGGATTTAATATTCTTCCATAAATTGTGCAAACATTTTCATATGAAGTTGCTGGATCATCGTTATTTCCCGAACAAATTACAGATAAGGATTTAATTGATGAGCTGTCAGCTTGGGCTTTTAATCCGGAAATTTTACCACCATTACAAGATATTTCTACACAGTTTCTATCGGATCTACAATTATCATTAGCGGTATTATCTAGAGAAACATCTGAATCATATTTAAAAAAAATAATATTTTTTATTCCACTTGAATCTTTAACTATTTTAATTTTCGAAAATCCTTGTGAAAATAAACTTGTAATCGAATTTGATGATGAGGCTTGAGCTCCAATATAAGATTCTGCCGATCCAGTTACATTAGCCAAAGCACCAGAGGCTCCGCAACCAACGCCAATTCCCACAACTTTTCCCGTAGCATCTTTGTTGGTGCTAATTTTAGTCACAAATGAACCAGTGGGGCAGATCATGTTTTTTTTAGAAGAATTATCCGATTCATTATAAACCCCCTTATCAGCCAAATCATCATAAGAAATATCTTCCAAATCCTTCATCCTAAATTCAACAAAACCTGAATTTGGCATCACTATATCAAGATATTTTTGTGCTTTGATAAATAAATTGCAGGATGAAGCAACTGCTTGGGAGATATTTATGTTAATCGTTGAATCAGAATATAGTGGAATATTTTTAGTGGTATAGGATGATGTTAATTTTAAATTGTTTATTTGGTAATAAGTTTTTGTAGGATCGTCACTATTTTTTATTGAAAGCGAAGATAGAGTTAGAGATCCGCAATCAGTCTTTAAATCTATAAATCGATCTTCTCTTACTCCATCTAAAGTTAAAGCGGAAATTGGAGTTGTACTGGGACCAATGATTATTTTTTTGTAAACAACGCCTTCAACAATAGTTTCAGAATCATCTTCACTGATTTTCGGCGTCAATAAATCATCATTATATCTAATAAATCCTCCAGCTCTAATAATTTTCATAGATTCGGTTCCGACATCAAAAACTTGTGAAGAATATTCATTTTCAAATAGAGGAGTTAGTGTTGAATTATATTGATCGTAATTTGCATTTGCATGAATACTGCAATCAATGTTTTTTGATTGATTTGGAAATTTTTTTAAGCATTTCCAAGCCTCCGTATCGGCTTTAAGCGGAGTTTTGGGTGCAATATATCCAGCTGGATATTGATTTAAAATTATAAGATTTCTTCTTGCAAAAATTTTGGTTTGAATTGCTTTATTTCTAATTGCGGTTGGATCAGTTGGAAAATCATCAGTTCTGAATTGATCAACTCCATTATTAATATTTCCATTCAATTTAAAATTATACGGATTTTCTGACTCTATTTTAATTTTTTCTGTCGCTATAACTGGATCATGAGATTCCGCATCGGGGACAAGTAAAGATCCAGTAACCTTATTTCCAGTTGTAACTGGTGTTACATCAGAAGCATTTGAAACACTTCCCTTAGCGGTAATAAATATTTTACTTCCCGGAGTTATGTTAATTCCAGTATCAGAATTAGTAGACCTCGGATTATTGCTTTCAACAAAAATACTAGTCGCTGAAGTTGAAATTGTATTTCCATTAGCATCATAAACTTCATTTTTGGAGCATTTTTCTTCACAATAAACTTCACATAATCTTAAGGCAGTAGAAGCATTAGTAGTATTGAATTTACGACAGCCGGGAAGATCAACAGGTGGATCGGCGGAATCTTTAGCTCTATCACTGGCAGAAACTTTGCTAAATTGTTGATAAATTTCTCCACCATTATCCAGTTTTGCTATAGTATATTCTGTGGTTAAACATGTTTTAAGCGCTCCATCAGGTAATACTGTATAACCACTCGCAACAGCACCATCAGGAATTGAGCATTTATCTAATTTGTCATCTCCCCCCGCATAAACTTTTATAGTTTCTCTTTCAACATCGCCAAAATCATCGGCGTCAATACAAACATTATTTTGGTCGCAAGAAAATAATAAAATTGCAAATAGCAAAAAGAAATGCCTTAAAAAAATTTTAGGTTCTAGAAATGTCGCTGGAATTGTGTTTTTTAAGTTAAATCTTAATATAATATCTAAAAATTTTTTGATGAATAAAATTATGAAAAATATTATAAAATTTTAAAGGATATTATCAACAAAAATTATTAAAAGATTAACTTACAAATTCTTTTTACTTCTTCGAGCTTTGGAGGATTGAAATTATTGAGTTCTTGATATTTTTTAGAAAATAATTTAGCATAATTTTTTGCAACTAAAATTTTATGAAATTTTTGATGTTTTTTTGATGAAATTATTCCATCATCAAAAATAAAAACCGACTTTCCCGTTGAGCAACATTCTGAAATCATCGAAACCGAATCACCGCTAATAATAAAATAATCGGCAAAATTAAGAATTAAGCTAAAAGGGTTGTTATTTTTTACTTCATTATAATCAAAAAAAATACAATTTTTTTCGGTAATTTTATTAATAAAATTATTAATTTTAAAATCGGTGCGTCGGCTATTGGCAATAATCAAAGTGCCATTCATATTTTTTTTAATCAACAAAGCTTGATTAATTAATTCTTCAGCACTTTTTAACGAAAATTTAGTTTTTTTTGAACTTCCGCCAATTAATAAAGCGATAATTGGCTTTGGCAAATTTTGCAATTGATTTAAAAATTCTTGATGATTTTTTTGTTCATAATTTTTTTCAATTTTAGTTAAAGCACCAAGTGATAAAATTAAATTTTTGGGGTAGGGCGGTTTGGGCTCGTCATGCTCTGGCACGATAACGAAGTCAAATTTATTAAAATTAATTTCGGGTCGCATTATTTGAATAATTTTTGGCAAAAAATTGTGATTTTTTTTCAAAAAAATGGCAATTGGGGCAGATTTTCTGCCGGCGGAAATTATATATTTTGGGATATAATTTAAAGCTTGAAGTTTTTTAATCGAAGTTTTTTTTAATCGAATTAATGATTGTGAAAAAAATAAATTAGGAATTATTTTTAAAAAATTATATTCGAGAAAAATTATTTCATAATCAAGCCCCGCTTCTTTTGCGAGTGCAACAGCCTGAGAGTAAGTGCCAATCCTTTCGTCGGCTAAAATTAAAATTTTATTTTCAAGCATTATTTTTGAGTTTTTTATTCAAAGCTTCAACCACATTTGCAGAAACAAATTTTGAAATATCACCACGCAAACGCGCCACTTCTTTTACTAATTTTGAAGCAATAAAATGATGATTTTCCGATGCCGGCAAGAAAATTGTTTGAATATGCGGTTCTAGCTTTGAATTCATGCCAAACATTTGAAATTCATATTCAAAATCAGAAACCGCTCTTAAGCCACGAATAATTATTTTTGCATTTTTTTGCTTGGCAAATTCAACCAATAAACCTTCAAATTTTTCTACTGAAACCTGATTTTCTAAATGCAAATTTTTAATTTCATGTTGAATTAATTCCACTCTTTCATCTAAAGAAAATAAAGGATTTTTATTAGAATCTTTGGCGGAAGCAATGATCAGATGATCAAAAAGTTGCGATGCTCTTTTAATGATATCAATATGTCCAAATGTAATTGGATCGAAGGTTCCAGGGTAAATTGCAATTTTCATAAATATAATTTTGTGTAAAAAAAATTTTGATTTAAGACTTTATTTTAAATTTCTTAAGTTAAAATAAAATTAATTTTAATTCTAATTAATTATTCATGAAAATAACAATTTTATCAATCGGTAAATTTGACAAATCGCCATATCGAGAACTTTTTGAATATTATTTAAAAAGATTAAAATGGAAAATAGAATTAAGAGAAATTGAATTTAAAAACACCAAAAGCTACGAAGAGTCCAAAATCAAGCAAGAAGAGGGGGCTTTATTATTAAAAAATCTTCATAATTTTTCTAAAATTATTGTTTTAGATGAGCGCGGAAAGCAATTTTCAAGCCCAGAATTTGCTAATATTTTAGAAAATTTTAATGTGACGGGCGATTCAAATATCGCTTTCATTATTGGTGGCGCTTTTGGCTTAAGCGAAGATGTAAAAAACAAAGCCGATATTTTATTATCGATTTCTAAAATGACCTTGCCCCACTTGATGGTTCGGAGTTTTTTGATCGAACAAATTTATCGCGCTTCAACTATAATTTCCAATCATCCTTATCACAAAATTTAGTTTTTTTAAGTTGATTTTTCAGCAACGATTGTGAGCCAACGACTACGAGCTCTAGTTCTTCTAGCATCAATTGTTCCGCGTATTTTTTGCCCACGCTCTTTTAAGCTTACTCCGCCTTGCCATTTTTTTCGCGACTCTTGTTGCTTTTCAAAAGTTTGATCTTTTTGCATATCGGCTTTGCGTTGAGTCTTTTCTCTGCGCGCCATCGCTCTTTCGCGGGCATTGCCAACAATAGTTTGACGATTCATTTTTGCCAATCTTTGATGATGCATGATTATATTATCAACAAAATGACGTCGTCTGCGATTGGTCATTTTACGCATTTGAGCACGACTAAGCCCACGCCTTTTGCGATTTCTCTTAATGAAGCCATATAAAATATGCCCAATGGTGTGGCCAGCTAATTCATAGGCAATCATCGGATGAGACGCAATTAAAGCGGTTGGGCTAAAAGCAATTGAT
>JBIIFQ010000070.1:0-5681 GCA_044237235.1 Rickettsiales bacterium | reverse complement strand
TTGCACATCATATAGTCCAATTTTTGATAAAAATAAAAAATTTTTAGATGTTGGCAAGAATACTGCCAATCAAGATTTCGAATCATGTAAAAAACAGGCGGAAGATTATTTAAAAGAATATAAAATTAAAAAAGTTGCAAATGAAGCTCGAAGAAAAGCTTTGGTCGGTGGTTTATTTGGCGGTTTGTGGGGATTGGTATTCGGTAACTCAACCCAATCAATTATTCGCGGAGCGGTAAGCGGATCTATATTTGGCGCGCTTTACGGCGGAATATCTTCGCTCGGCGAAGATAAGATTAGTCCCGATGAAACCAAAAAAAGATTCATTACTCGATGTTTAAATCAAAAAGATTACGAAATTATTGGATGGTATTAAAATGACAAATATTTTTTCTTATCGAGGCGTTATGCCGAATATTAGTGAGGCTTTATTTATCGCTCATAATGCGGTGATTACGGGCGATGTTAAAATTGGCAAAAATTCGAGTGTTTGGTATGGTTGCGTTTTGCGTGGCGATGTCACCAAAATTACCATCGGCGACAATACTAATATTCAAGATAATTGTGTGTTGCATGGAACTCGACCAAATCACGCGCAAAATAAAACCGGCTCTGAAGGCGCTCCAGTTATAGTTGGAAATGGTGTTACGATTGGACATAGCGCCATCATTCACGCTTGCATAATCGAAGATAATGCTTTTGTTGGAATGGGTTCAATAATTATGGATTTAGCGAGAATTGAGCAATATGGCATGTTAGCGGCGGGTGCAGTTTTGACTCCTAAAAAAATTATTAAATCTGGAGAAATTTGGGCCGGAAATCCAGCGAAATTTTTTCGTCAAATGACCCAAGTCGAAAAAGATTATATTAAAGTTTCATCACAGAATTATATTGAATTAGCCAATGAATATCGCCAAAAATAAATCCGCAAAAAAAAATATTTTTTCTTTTTTAAAAAAAAACTATTTTAAGATTTTTCTAACCAGTTTTTTTTTAATTTTTATAACTTTCGCAATAGTTTTTTTTGTAATTTATTATTGCGACATTTTTTATAAATTTAGCGATCTCGCCAAGGATAGAATTATTCAGGCTCCGCAAACCGCTTTAATTATAACTCCGCTATTATTTTGGATTTCGGCTTTTTTATGTAAAAAATATGCTTTTAATCCTTTTGGAAGCGGTCTCGACAATGTAACTTTCGCTTTAAAAAAACTCGAACAATATCCCAATAAATATAAAAAAATTGCTAATTTAATTGGTTTTAAAGTCGCTCTTATTACTTTTTTTAGTTCTTTAATTTCAACTTATTCGGGCGGATCTCTTGGTCGCGAAGCCCCGTCGATAATGATCGCGGTTAGTTTGGTGGTGAGTAGCGCTTATTATTTACGTAAATTTTTATTAAAAATTGCCTTAGAAATTTGGATTTATGTTGGTTATGCGATTGGCTTATTTATTGCTTTTAACGCCCCCGTTGCTGGAATTATTTATGTTGTTGAAAAGATGATAAAAAATAAATGTAAAAATTATTTTAAAATCATGATTTTAAGTATTTTTGTAATTATTATTTTGTTTTTTTTGCTTAATAATAATTCGGCAATTTATCCAATTAAAAATGTTAATAAAATTAATTTTGAATATTTTCCGTATTTTATTTTTCTTGCAATAATTTGTAGTATTTTATGTTTTTTGCTATTAAATATTTGTAGATATTATTATAAAAAAATAATTCTTATAAAAAATTATAAATGGCATTTTATCCCAATAATTCTAGGTTTTATTGTGGCGTTAATCGGCATTAATTTAGGAATTTATTCAGTTGGCGGAGGAATCAGAACCACCAATCAAGTTATTGCCAATCCAGAAATGTTTAGTTACAAAGAATTTGTCGGAAGATATTTGTCGACAATTTTTACATTCATCACCGCAAGCGCAGGCGGTCTTGTTGCGCCATCAATTGCGATGGGCGCTGTTTTTGGATCAATTTACGGCTCTTTCTTTGAAAATATTCCTTTGTTAATTTTTATAATTGTCGGAATGACGGCATTTTTATCGCCAATTTTAAATGTACCAATCACTTCGGCAATTGTTATAGTTGAGTCAACGCGAATTGATTATTCAAATTTTATAATTTTAACATTTGTTTCTTTAATTTCTTTTTTTCTAAATATAATTCTTCAAAAAACATATTCTAAAATTCGTGTCAAATTATTTAAGCCAACAACAAATTAATGAAATATTTCAACTGGCGATCGAGTCGGGAGAAGTCGCAAAACAATTTTTTCTTAAAAATAATTTTGAAATTTTTAATAAAAATGATGGCTCCAAAGTTTCGTCTGCCGATATTGAAATTAGTAAATTAATTCAACAAAAAATTGCGCAAATTGTGCCAAATATTCCGATAGTTTGCGAAGAGGGTAAGATTCGTGATTTTGAGGGTGAGGTGTTTTTTTTGATCGATCCAATCGATGGCACTTCAAGTTTTATTAATAATAATGTTGAATTTTGTATAAATATTGCCTTAATTAAAAATCGTAAACCAATTTTTGGTTTGATTTACGCTCCTTTGTTTGAGGGCGGAAAAATGATTTTTAATAATCATCAAGATCAGTTAGTTTTTTATAAGCATAACGAAAATAAAAATCTTATCATAAATAAAAATATATTTAACAAAAGTTACTTGAGTATAATAACAAGCTCGCGAACAAAAAATGATGATGTAGAAAATTTTGTGAAAAAATTTTATCCACAATTTATCGATAATTTTAAAGTTGAAAAACTATCTTCGGCAATTAAATTTTTTAGAATTATTGAGGGCGAAGCCAATTTATATTTACATTTTCGTAAATCGATGGAGTGGGATACGGCTTCCGGTCATATTTTAGTTGATTTATTCGGTGCAAATCTTAAAACTTTCAAATATTATGATTCGGAGTTTTTTTTGGGCGAAGAGTTGCAATATAAAAAAAATAATTTTATTAATGGTGCGTTCTTTATCGCTAAATAATTTTTTAAAAAAATGGTTAAAAAATTTAGTTTAAATTGTAAAGTTGGGTCAACAAATTCGGTAATCGATTTTTATGTCGGCGATCCGCAAGAAACCTCGCATCCAATCGGCTATCAAATGAAATATTTGAGCCAAAGAGGAGTGGTGATTCCTGAAAATGTTGTTAATTCGATGGCTTCTTTAAATGAAATTGCTAAAAAAAATCACATTCCTTTTGAGGATTTAATTCAATTTGTAAGCGATGAATTAAACTCGGAAGATTCGATTAAAAGCGCCTTCAATAGATTTAACGAAATTAGTCGCTTAGCTGACGAAGAAAAAAATAAAAAGAACGCAAATAATTAGTGGAATTTAAATTATGAAAACAAAAAAAATTGTAGTTTTGTGTGGTGGATGGAATTCTGAAAGAGAGGTTTCTTTGCGTTCGGGGGAAGGCGTTTATCAAGCTTTGATAAAGCTTGGATATAATGCTGAAAAAGTTGATTTTTCGCATCAAATTTTTGAAGATTTAAAAAGAATTAAACCTGATATTGTTTTTAATTCTTTGCATGGGCAATATGGCGAAGATGGTCGCATTCAAGGTGTTCTCGATATTTTAGAAATTCCTTATACTCATTCGGGATTGATTGCTTCGGCGGTTTGTATGGATAAAATTTTAACGCGTAAAGTTTGCTCACTAGAAAATGTTGCTTCGCCGAAATATAGGATTTTAAATAAAGGCGAAGATGAAGAAAATAAACAAAAAATATTTGAAATCGGCAAGCCATTCGTAATCAAGCCCATCAACGAAGGATCGAGCGTTGGAGTCGAAGTAATTTTGCCTAATTCAAAATTTGATTTTAGTGAATTTAAATGGCAATATGGCGATCAAATGATTCTCGAAAATTATTTAGCCGGTCAAGAAATTCACGTCGCAATTATGGATGGTAAAGCTCTTGGTGCCATAGAAGTTAGACCGCATGGTTTGTTTTATGATTATAATTGCAAATATACGGCGGGAATGACCGATTACATTATGCCGGCTGAAATTTCCACGGAAAAATATGCCGAAGTTTTGAAGTTAAGCGAAGCCTGCTATAAAGCCATCGGATGTCGTGGAATTAGTCGAGTTGATTTTATTTTAAATAATAAAAATTTTGGCGATAATTTGTTCCATTTGCTTGAAATAAATACTCATCCGGGATTTACTCCCACTTCACTTGTTCCCAAAATTGCTAAGCATGTTGGAGTTCAATTTGAAGATATTGTTGAATTTTTAATTAAAACCGCAAGATGTGGATAGAAAAAATTCAACAAAAAATCCGAAATTTTTTCTTAACAAATTCTTTTTGGCGTAAAATTAAAAATATTTTAAATGGCTTTATAAAGCCCATTTTGTTGAGATCTTTTTTAGGTTTTGCGGTAGTAATTTTTATAACATTATTTGCGATTCAAATCTACAATCCCAAGCTTTCAAATCGAATTAAAAATAAATACACAAATTATTTTTATCGTTATTTTAAACTAGATAATTTTAAATTTTCTTCCATTAATATTTCTGGAAATAAAAGGGTTTCCAACGATGAGGTGGTGGCGATTATTAAAAATTTTGAAATTGAAAAAGGTTCTTTGACAAATGGCGCTCAAGATAACATTGATTTAATTCCTTTAATGCAAAATTTAATCGACGAATTGAAATCAAAGCTTCATTGGATTGATAAAGTTAGAATAAAAAGACTCATGCCCGACATTCTAAATATTGAAATTGAAGAATATCAACCATTTGCAATTTGGATTAATGAAGACAAAAAATTTATTATCGACAAAGAAGGTAATTCAATTCCATTTCTCGATCGATATGAACAAAGCGAAGAGTTCAAAAATATGATAATTTTATCGGGAAAGGGCGCTAATGAAAATGCTAAATCCTTATTTAATATTTTGGTAATTAATTCTGAAATCAGTCAAGAAATTTATTCGGCAAACTGGGTTGGCAATAGACGCTGGGACATTAGATTTTTTGACGGTTTGTTGGTTAAATTGCCGGAAATTGAAATATCCAACGCATGGAGCGATTTGATAAAGATATATTCAACATCAAAAAATGATAAGACGATAAAGTCAATTGATTTGAGGGTCAGTGGCAAAATTTATCTCCAGTATTATGACAATAAATCTCCCAACCTCCACAAAATCTAACACAAAATCTACTTTTGCTTTGCAACGCTTCGTCGCTTTTCTCAATCAAAATAAATTTTGATTTCGAAGACGACTCGCGACTGGGATTGCTTCGCTTCGCTCATGATCCCGTTTCTCGCTAAAAATAGCCGTTTAGGCTATTTTTTAAACGCGAGAAACCTAAAAATAGCCGTTTAGGCTAAATAAATTTTGATTTCGAAGACGACTCGCAACTGGGATTGCTTCGCTTCGCTCATGATCCCGTTATTTGCTAAAAATAGCCGTTTAGGCTATTTTTTAAACGCGAGAAGAAAAAGGTACCAGGTTACTTTTTTTGCTTGCAAACGTTTCATCTTTTTCTTCGAAAAAGATTCACGACTGGGATTGCTTCGCTTCGCTCATGATCCCGTTTCTCGCTAAAAATAGCCGTTTAGGCTATTTTTAAACGCGAGAAACTTACTAAGAAAAAGGTACCAGGTTACTTTTTTTGCTTGCAAACGTTTCATCTTTTTCTTCGAAA
>JBIIFQ010000069.1:0-5787 GCA_044237235.1 Rickettsiales bacterium | reverse complement strand
AACCTCATTTCGATCTGAAGAATTTGTGCAATAACCCAAATATTCAAAAGCGATTTCTAAACTATTAAAAAATTCTTTTTGATGTCGCTCTTCAATCACGATTGGAGATGTTTCATAGGTTTTTTTGTAATCTTGAATTTTTATTTCAACATCTTGCAAGAAAAAATCATTTTTATATTCTTTTATGTTTAATGAATCAAGCTCGGGGAAATTTTGCGGAACCTTCCAGCCACTTGATAACATTAGTTTCATCAAATTCTTATCAAAATTTTTTGGATTAACTATTTCCGCAAAATAATTTGTCATCGCTTGATGAGTTTTGGCGGAATTAAGATTTTCACCCTTAATTATCGCCATCTCAATTTCTCTATAAATTTCTGGTTTTTTATTGTGATTTTCTTCGCAAGAAAGCGCTATAATTAATGATTCCAACAATTCTTTTTGATTTGAATTTGGAACGATATTATCTAATAAAATTTCTGATTGTTGCATAAAATAAGTTTTAAAAAATAATTTAACTCTTACTTTTAAATTTAATTTTTATCGAATCTTATATTTTTTTAGTAGTTGTATATTTTTGCAACACAATTATAAATTAATAATAATCTTAAAAAACCTCTAAAATAAATCTTTGAAAAAACTCAAAATTTTTACTTGCACTTGTTGTTGAACTTATTATAAAATTAAAATACCTTTTTACTAATTTTATATCATTTCAATTTTAGAGTTGAAATTGATATTGGAACTATCACCAAATTTAATTAAAAATGACAAATCAAAACGCAATTATTCCTGCTGTTGGCAAAGATATTCAATCGGTTTCGCTAGTTGGCGAAATGCGTAAATCTTACCTCGATTACGCCATGAGCGTTATCGTTTCGCGCGCTATTCCTGATGCTTGTGACGGTTTAAAACCCGTCCATCGCCGTATTCTTTACGCTATGTATGAAGGCGGTTACGATTACAATAAAGCTTTCAAAAAATCGGCAAGAATTGTCGGTGAAGTTATGGGTAAATATCACCCGCACGGTGACTCGGCGATTTATGAATCTTTGGTGCGTATGGCGCAAGATTTTTCGATGCGCGTTCCATTGATTGATGGGCAAGGAAACTTTGGTTCGATTGATGATGATCCTGCGGCCGCGATGCGTTATACCGAGTCTCGACTTGAGAAGATTTCGCACACCATGCTCGATGATCTCGACAAAGACACCGTCGATTTTGTTCCAAATTATGATGGTCACGAAAAAGAGCCAAAAGTTTTGCCAGCACGTTTTCCTAATCTTTTAGTTAACGGCTCAGGCGGTATCGCAGTAGGCATGGCAACCAATATTCCGCCACATAATTTGGGCGAAGTAATTGACGCTTGTTTAGGCTATATTGAAAATAATGATATTACTATCGAAGATGTTATAAAAATCGTTCCGGGACCAGATTTTCCAACCGGCGGAATTATTCTCGGTAGATCAGGTCATGATTCGGCAGCTCGAACTGGACGCGGTTCGGTCGTGATGCGTGGTCGCCATAAAATTGAAAAAAAGTCGGGCGGTAAAAATGTAATTGTTATCACCGAAATTCCTTACCAAGTCAACAAAGCCAAACTCGTTGAAAAAATCGCCGAACTCGTTAAAGAGAAAAAAATTGAAGGCATTACAGATTTACGCGACGAATCCGATCGTGATGGAATTCGCGTGGTGATTGAACTTCGTAAAGACGCGATGGAAGAAGTTATTATCAATCAACTTTATAGCTTCACCGAATTGCAATGTAATTTTAGCGTTAATATGCTCGCTTTAAATTACGGTCAGCCTAAATTGATGAACCTTCTCGAAGTCATCAAAATTTTCGTCGATTTTCGTTTCAACGTCACAACTCGTCGCACCAACTTTTTGCTCAACAGAGCTCGAGATAAAACTCACATTTTAATCGGTTTGGCGGTTGCGGTTGCTAATATCGATGAAATTGTTGACCTCATTAAAAAATCAAAAGATGTGAGCGAAGCACGCGAAAAACTTCTCGCACGCCCTTGGCCAGTAGGTTTAATCGAGGCAATGATTAAATTGGTTCAAGATAAAGGTAATATCGTTAAAGACGGCAATTTTTATTTCACCGAAGCCCAAGCTCGTGCCATTCTAGAAATGCGTTTAGCGCGTTTGACTGGTCTTGAAATGGAAAAAATCAATGAAGAATTAAAGGCTTTGGCACTTGAAATATCTGGCTATCTCGAGCTTTTATCTGATCGCTTAAAAATGTTAGAATTAGTTAAAAAAGAATTAATTGCGGTAAAAGATGAATTCGCCACACCTAGAAAATCAACGATCGAAGATTCTGAATTTGAAGTCGATATCGAAGATTTAATTCCGAAAGAAGAAATGGTTGTGGTCGCCACGATGAATGGTTATATCAAGCGTGTCGCACTTTCTTCTTACCGCACGCAACGCCGTGGTGGTAAGGGTCGCAGTGCTATGGATGTTCGTGAAGAAGATATCGCCACCGATATTTTTGCCACCAACACTCACACTCCAATTTTATTTTTCTCGAGCAAAGGTAAATGTTATAAATTAAAAACTTACAAACTTCCGCTCGGCACGCCACAAGCTCGTGGTCGCGCTCTTGTTAACTTGCTTCCACTTGAAGCCGACGAAAAAATTAGCACAATTTTAGCATTGCCTGAAAATGAAGAAAGTTGGAAAGATTTAAGTATCGTTTTCGCCACTTCGAATGGCGATATTCGACGCAACTCAATGGATCAATTCGTCGATATTCGTTCAAGCGGAAAAATTGCCATGAAACTCGAAGGCGATGAAGCTTTGATTGGCGTGGCTTTATCCACTGAAAAAGACGATATTTTACTTTCTACTAAAAATGGTAAATGCATTCGTTTCCCCGTTGCCAAATTGCGAGTTTTCCAAAGTCGTAATTCAACTGGGGTGCGCGGTATCAAGCTTGAAAGTGGCAATAAAGTTATCGCTTTATCGATCATCAAACATGCCGGCGAAGATTCCGAAATCAAAGAAAAATATTTGAAAATCGATTTAGAAAAACGCTTAGAACTACGCGATGCCTTAATTCACAATAAAAAACTTGCTGAAAATCCAAGCGATGATTTATTAATTCAACCGCTCGAAATCCGTCAAATTAAAGGGGCGGAGCTTGATCAAAAAATTATCGAGCAAATGGCATTTGATGAAGAATTTATTCTCACCATCACTGAAAATGGCTATGGCAAACGCTCTTCGGCTTATGAATATCGCATCACCAACCGCGGTGGTTCGGGCATAACCAACATTATTACTTCGAAAAGAAATGGCTTGGTTGTAGCCAGCTTCACCGTTGAAAGCAAAGACCAAGTTATGATTATCACCGACAAAGGCACATTAATTCGCACCGAAATTGCATCGGTTCGAATTAGCGGACGCAACACTCAAGGCGTCACTTTAATTAAAACTAAAGATGAAACGGTAGTTTCCGTCGCAAGAATTGCTCATACCGGCAATAAAGAAGTTGATGAAGCGGAAACTGGCGAAGACCTCGGTGGCGAAACTTTGGAAGGAGAATCTTCAACAAATAATGTTGCCTAGGTTTTTTATAAATAATTTCTAAATTAAAGGGCTGTAACTCTTAACAGAGCTAAAGCCCTTTAAAGTTGTAAGTATTTTTTAAAATAAAGCTATGATTCGAAAGCCGAATCATGAGATAAAATATCTTTCTTGACTTCAAAAAAATCTGATGTTTTTTTGCCTCTCGAGACTTATTTTACATACCTCCGCAAATATATCTTATAAAAAATTTATAACATATAATAAATTAATAATAAAATCCTTAACCACATAAATTACAGTTTTGATTTTTAAATAATTTTATTATCAAATATTCGCTACTATTATACGTCAATTACTTTTCTCGCGAATATGAATCTAATCTTTGAGATGTTCCGATGGGCCTGATAAAATGGGCAGAATCCACATTTCCAAGCTCTGAATTTTCAAGATTAATTAATGCATGTCGTCTGTGTTCTGAGCTATCGCGCTGATTATTATGTTCAAAAACGAGTTCACCGCTAATTGAATTGCTATTGTTGTGTCTATTATTTCGCTCATGATGTAGACGATCAATTTTCTCAAAAGCACATTTGCTAAGTAAAAAAGTTGTTAAAAAAGTTGTAGCGGAAATTGCAAATGCAAAACTATAAGCTCCACCTCGCCCCAAATTATCGGCAAAGCTGGTTTGGTTTTTCGCTTCGCGAAAAGATTGATCGGCGGAAACAGAAAATAATGTTACCAAAAATGAACCGACAGCAGGAACCAAAGCAATTACCGCTGAACAACCAATATTAAAATTTGAATTAAGATTTCCAAGTTCTCGCAATCGCAATTCTGCGTTATTAATTCTATAATCTGCAACGTTTTCAACGTTACTGGCGGGGGTAATTTTATTATTTTTCACAAAGATTACTTTATTTAATTTTAATTTTTAATCTAAAATAATAAAAATATTTTTTAACAAATACAATATATCTTATGCAAGTATATAAAATAATTTTTTTTGTTATTTTTTTAAAAAATTAAATTAAATATAACTGATTTTAAGAAAAAAATAACAGATTTATTAATCGTAATTAACCCTCTCCAACCCTTAATTGCCAACATTTCTCAAACCCGCTCGGAATTATTTAATCGATTGACCAAAACAAGATCAGCAATAGGACGCGTTGTTTCGCCTAATTGAACCTCACTCCGCGGATTTGCTGTTGAAGTTTCTGGAACATTTGAATCCGAGATTACTCTTCTCCCCCTTATTACCTCTTGCGCATTTTCATATAATTTTATACCGACAACAGCTAATGTACCTAGAAAAAAAACAGCTGGAATTGCATATGATAGTTTTTCTTCCATGCAATCTTCTTTAGTTTTCGTTGCATTTTTCAAAATATTTGTTTCCGAAATATTAACTCCATTCATTTCATTGTTGGAAAATTTATAACAATTAATCGCAACACCCAGAATCACCTCTGCGGTAATGCCCAAAAAACACAGAACCGTCGCGCTCAAAGGATTATTTTTTAATCTAGTTGATGTTGATCCAATAATATCTCTTAGGCAACCAGATGGGGGATGTAAAACTTCCGATGCCCAAAAAAATTGCTCTCCATCAAGATACTCTGCAAACAAAATCTGTTGGTTCCTAGGATATTCTGCGAGTATCCGAGCACTTTCATCGGGCACTCTAATTTGATCTTCTGGAAGATTATCAGCGGGTCGAATCGCTTGAAATATTTCTGTCCCTAAATTTTGTTGAGATCGATTCTCAGAGCTTTCAGTTGAAATTTCAGAGATTTCAGTTGCATTTGTTGAATTTTGCATAAATATTAAATTTATTAAGAAATTATTTAATTAATCAAACTAATATTAAAAGCAAATAAATTACAATATTTTTTATTTAAAATTAATAATTTCTTCAAAATAAATTCATTTTATGCAAAAAATTTATCGCGAATTATTTTGAGCGAAGATTGATCTTTCCGAAGAGTTTCTGCTTTGAAAACTATTACTTGGACTCAAATTACCTCGATAGAAATCACTAAATCCTATCTCAGCTCTAATCTGTGGACCATCCACTTGATCATTATTTTGACGATCAATTTTCTTTAAGTAGCGCCTAGCCATTAAAAAAGTTGCTAAAAAAGTTGAAGCCGAAATCGCCAATGCAAAACCATGCCTTCCATCTTCGCCCAAATTTTTTGTAAAACTTGTTTGATTTCTATTTTCGTGAAATATTTTATCAACA
>JBIIFQ010000068.1:0-5839 GCA_044237235.1 Rickettsiales bacterium | reverse complement strand
TTGGTTTCGATAATTCTTCCCAAGATAATTCTCAACTAGAAAAACAAGCGCAAACAAATGCTCTTTTCAATAGCTTGCTTAAATCTCAACATCCAAATAATGAAGAGGTGGCAAAGTTTTTCTCTGATTTACTCGGCATAGCTTTGTCAGGGGATGATGGTGAGAAATTAACAACTTTTTTTCAAGAAAATAAAAAAGAATTAGCGCATTGTTTTTGCAATGAAAATTTACCCAAAGAAAATTTTGAATCTTTGTTGACAACTCTTCGCGATGGATGTTTTGCGAATATCGGCGCACAATTTAAAAAAATGCTTTATGCCACAATGATTAAAGATGAAGAGGCGCAAATTTTATATGCGGTTGCCGATGATAAAATATTTTCAGGAATTATTAATAATCACGGAAGCGACATAATGGTTGGTAATTTTAGCCCGATTAATGATCGAATAATCAATTCATATTTATTATCGCCGATGGCTTTGGTTACAAAACTTTCTGAAGAGGAAATGTTAACCAATCCAAAAACTTGGGAGATTATTGGAAAAAACCTCGGTGATGATGAAAGAGGTAAAATAATGGAAAGGCTTGTTGAAAAATATCCTGAAACCTCAGAATTTAATCAAAAAGCTAGAGAAATCGCCAGCTTTTTGATGATTAAAAATGTTGTTGGCGAAGTGAAAATGACGGATTTAGAAAGTAAGAATCCGCAGTTAAAAGAATTGGGGGATTTTGTTTATGGCAGAGCTCCGGAAACTTCGCCAAGATCAGCGAGAGGCACTTCATCCGAGCACTCTCCTAGTCATTCTAGAGAATGACGATAAAATCAAAAATCTTTTTACAAAAATTATAATTTTAAATTTAACTTAATATTTTCCCAAAAACCCTAATCAAATCATTGTCGCTTTGCCAAAATTTTTGTAATTGAAAATTATTAATTGCGTGATTTAAATCAGTAATACCAAGCTTTCCGACCGCTTCCAAGCCATCATTGCCAATAATAATTCCGGCTTGAATCCAAATTAATTCATCGACTAAATTTTTGTGCAAAAATTGCGTAATTATTGAGCTTCCGCCTTCAATTAAAATTGAATTTATGCCGATTTCATGAAGTTTTTTTAAAGCATTTTCTAAATCAATTTTATTGTTAATTTCTTCGCAAAAAATTGCTAAATTTTGTGAATTTTTTTGCAAGAATTTTTCTAAATTTGGATGATTTTTTTGTGATTCCGGGCATAAAATTATTGTCGCAATTTGTGGATTTTTAGTAAAAATATTTTCGGTAAAAGTGAAATCTAAATTTTTACAAATTATAATTTTTGTCGGCGAATATTCTTCGAGTCCTAAAATCCGGCAATCAAGGCTTGGATTGTCGATTCGCACCGTATTGGCGCCAACTAAAATCGCCTGATTTTTTGCGCGTAAAAAATTGCCAAATTTACGCGAATTTTCTGATGAAATCCATTTACTTTGAAAATTTTTGGTGGCGATTTTGCCATCGAGTGAAGTAGCGATTTTTAAAGTCACGAAAGGTTTATTTTTTAATTTCGCTTGAAAAAAATCACGATTAATATTTTGTGCTTCTTTTTCGCCAATACCAACTGCAACTTCAATTCCCGATTTTTGTAAAATTTGAACGCCGTTGCCATGAACTCTTTTATCGGGATCAATCGTGCAAATTACCACTCGAGAAAATTTATGTTTGATAATTTCTTCCGTGCAAGGCGAAGTTTTGCCAAAATGACTACAGGGCTCCAAGCTTACATAGAGAGTCGCTCCTTCTAAAACTTTTTTATCTGAAATTTTATTTATGGCTTCAATTTCGGCGTGAGGGCGACCATTTTTGGCGGTAATTCCGGTTGAAATTATGGTATTATTTTTAACGATAACGCAACCAACCGAAGGATTTTCTTTGGTTATGCCGACATTTTTTCTCGATAAATTTAAAGCTAAATTAATAAATTTTTCATCAATTCGTTGTGTCATATTTTTTAAAAAAGATATTGTATAAGTTTATTATTAATATATCTTGAAATTAGATTTGTAAAAATATATTTTAACAACAAATTTAAAAAGATTAATAAAATAATTTAGTTTTTTTGTTTTATTTTGTTAATAAAAATTGGTTAAAAAATTAATTTTCTTAGAAATGTTTAAATATTTTTTAATCATAATTTTTAGCGTTATTTACTCTTGCGCCTCTAAGCAAGATCAATATTATGGAAATTATAAAACACCTTATCAATATCAGAATCAATATGCTCCGATACAGCAATATCAACCTTACGCACCAAACTCGCGAGCCTATAGCAATCCTTATGCTTTCCCTCAGCAATACGCTCCGCCATTTTATGATTCTGATCAATATTATGTTCCGCCAACTAATTATTATAACGTTGAAGGAGTTCAAAACTCTCCAGCAAGTAACAAATACTAAAATAATAAGTTTATTATTGGTATTTTGTTTGGTAATATTATCAAGTTGTGCAAGTGATAAATATGACAATGATAGTCTTTATAGTTCCGTCGGCTTTGATCAAGGTTCTATGCCAATGGCGGGTCAACAAAAAATAGCACCAGATTATTTTTATCGACAAGCTCAAGGAGCGATGGGTGCGGGAGCTTATCCGCAAGGTGGTCAAGCCCCATCTTATCCGCAACAACAATATCAACAACAACCGCAATATCCTCAGCAACAATATCAACCACAGCCACAACCACAACAATATTATCCGCAAACTTACGGAACAGTGGCTCCTTACCAAGTTTATCCTAATGCTGGATCGAGATTTTATTCCAATCCTTATGCGATTCCACCTTCGCCTTATTACCCACAATATGATGTTGACCAATATTACGTCCCGCCAACTTACTCATATGGCATGGAGCAGAGTGGGGCGCCATCAAATCGTGCCACCAATCCAAGATAATTTATGAAAAAAATTTTAATTTATAGCAAAGATATTTGTCCTTATTGCACCAAAGCTAAAAATCTTTTTCAAAGAAAAGGGGTGGAATTTGAAGAAATAAAAATTACTTCCGATGAGCTTAAGCAAGAAATGATTACCAAATCGAATGGCAGAATGACGGTTCCGCAAATTTTTATTGGTGATTTTCATGTCGGCGGATGTGATGATTTATATGCTCTCGAATCGGCGGGGAAACTTAATAATCTTTTAGGAAAATAAATTTTTTTCATAAAGACTTGTAAGAAATTTATTTTAAACTATTTTGTTTATATCAATTTTTGATGAAATGTCGAAATGCAAAATAAATTCGATATAAATTAAAATCTTGTTTCAATCTTTTTAACATTAATTCTTTAAAATATGGAAATAATTCCTCTTCATAATGGCGTTCTTGTGGAGCGCGTCGAAGCTGAAAGCAAAACTGCTGGAGGCATCATTATACCAGATACTGCGAAAGAAAAACCGGCTGAAGGAAAAGTTGTTGCGGTTGGCGAAGGAAATCGCGATGATAACGGAAAAAAAATTCCTCTAGATGTAAAAAAAGGTGATCACATTTTGTTCGCAAAATGGGGTGGTACCGAAGTTAAAATTGATGGCAAAGAGCTTATCATTATTAAAGAAACTGACATTTTAGCAATCGTTAAAAAAACTAAATAATTTAATTAAAATCGGAGAAAATATGTCTGCAAAAGAAATTTTATTTGCAACTGATGCACGCACCAAAATCGTTGAAGGTGTTGATATCATTGCCAATGCTGTTAAAGTAACATTAGGACCTAAAGGACGTAATGTTGTAATTGAAAAATCATTCGGTGCGCCAAGAATTACTAAAGATGGCGTTACTGTTGCCAAAGAAATTGATCTCGCTGACAAATTTCAAAATTTAGGCGCGCAAATGATCAAAGAAGTTGCTTCAAAAACTAATGATATTGCTGGTGATGGAACTACAACCTCAACAGTTTTAGCACAATCAATAGTTCGTGAAGGAATTAAATCGGTAGCGGCCGGAATCAATCCAATGGATTTGAAACGCGGTATCGATATCGCCGTTGAAGCGATAGTTAAAGAACTCGGTAAAATGAGCAAAAAAGTTAGCAACAAAGAAGAAATTGCCCAAGTTGCTACAATTTCTGCCAATGGCGATGTTGAAGTCGGCAATAAAATTGCTGATGCGGTGCAAAAAGTTGGTCCTGATAGCCCAATTACCGTTGAAGAAGCCAAAGGTTTAGAATTTGAAGTTGATGTGGTTGAAGGTATGAAATTTGATCGCGGATATTTATCGCCATATTTCGTAACTAACGCCGACAAAATGGCAGTCGAAATGGAAAATGCTTTGATTTTGTTGTTTGAGAAAAAAATCTCAAATTTACAACCAATGGTTCCAATGCTTGAGGCTGTAGTTCAATCAGGTCGCCCACTTTTAATTATCGCTGAAGATGTTGAAGGCGAAGCTCTTGCGGCTTTGGTTGTCAACCGCTTACGTGGTGGATTAAAAGTTTGTGCAGTGAAAGCGCCAGGATTCGGCGATCGTCGTAAATCAATCATGGAAGATATCGCAGTTCTAACTGGTGGTCAATTAATCTCTGAAGATTTAGGCATGAAACTTGAAAATGTCGGCATTAAACAACTTGGTCAAGCTAAAAGAATTATCGTTGACAAAGAAAATACTACTATTGTTGATGGCTCTGGAAAATCAACAGACGTTAAAGCTCGTTGTGCTTCAATCAAATCACAAATCGAAGAAACTACTTCTGATTATGATCGTGAAAAATTACAAGAAAGATTAGCTAAAATTTCTGGCGGTGTCGCTATTATCAAAGTTGGCGGTGCTACAGAAGTTGAAGTTAAAGAGAAAAAAGATCGCGTTGACGATGCTTTGGCTGCCACTCGTGCCGCAATGCAAGAAGGTATTGTTGCTGGTGGTGGTTCAGCTTTATTATTCGCTGGTCGCATTCTTGATAAAATTAAAGGTGCCAATGACGAACAAAATGTTGGTATCAATATCGTTAAAAAAGTTGTGCAATCGCCAATTCGTCAAATCGCTGAAAATGCTGGTTTTGATGGTGCGGTTGTTGCTAATGAAGTGCTTTCAAAAGCTGATGCTTCATATGGCTATGATGCACAAAACAATAAATATGTTGATATGTTTAAGGCTGGTATCGTTGATCCAACTAAAGTGGTTCGTACCGCTTTACAAGATGCTTCATCGATTGCCGGTTTATTAATCACAACTGAATGTGCTATCATCGAGAAAAAAGAAGAAAATTCTCACTCACATGGTGCTCCTGCGGGAATGCCTGGTGGCGGAATGTTCTAAATAAATTTTAGTTTTAAAGAATATTAAAAATACCCATATCAACCAAAAGTTGATATGGGTTTTTTATTGGGATTAACGCTTCATTATTTTTTTCAAAAAGAAGGGGGAGCGATTAAATTTATTGCTAAATTTTGTGGCTTTTAGGTTATTTTTTTCAAAAATAGTTCATCAAGATTTTTAAAAAATTACAACATTTCACCGATTTTTTTGCCCTTCAAAATTTCGCGGGCTTTTAGATATTTTTCATCATGCCAAAAAATTAAGCAACCGTTGCAACCCTTTCCACAACAGCCTTCTTGTCCAATTCGTGGCGTTCGTGGCGAAATTTGCATATCACCAATTTCACAAGCTTGAAAATATTTTTGACGCTTATTTTGATATTTCATTTCATTAATATTTCCCGCTTCCAATTGATGCGAGAGTTCGCGTGATTCAACTTTTAATTTCTCCGATTCAATGTTATTTTTTTCTTTACGCACTAAAGAAAATTCGGGTAAAAGTTTTTTAATTTGCTCTTTGTCGAATAAATGAAAATCATTTGCCGAAATAAGAATCT
>JBIIFQ010000067.1:0-5865 GCA_044237235.1 Rickettsiales bacterium | reverse complement strand
ATCCTTATCTCCGCGACCCGAAAGATTAACAATAATAATTTGATTTTTTGACATTTTTTGTGCTAATTTACACGCAAAAGAAATGCCGTGAGAAGATTCAAGCGCTGGAATTATGCCCTCGATTTTACACAATAATTGGAAGCTTTCCAAGGCTTCTTCATCGGTGGCGCTGGCGTAATTAACGCGATTTATTGAGTGCAAATAAGCGTGTTCAGGTCCGATTCCTGGATAGTCCAAACCCGCGGAAATCGAGTGGGCATCGTCAATTTGTCCATCATCATTTTGCAAGAAAAAAGTTTTGTTGCCGTGAAGAACGCCAACCGAACCTTTGCTAATCGAAGCCGAATGTTCATGAGTGGATAAACCCTTACCCGCGGCTTCAACTCCATACATCGCGACGTCGTCGTCAATAAAAGGATAAAATAAACCAATTGAGTTTGAACCGCCACCAATGCACGCTACTAAAGCGTCGGGCAATTTATTTTCGAGCTCAAGAATTTGTTGTTTAGCTTCTTTGCCGATGATTGAATGGAAGTCGCGAACCATTTGTGGATAAGGGTGCGGACCCGTCACCGTGCCGAGTAAATAATAAGTATCTTGAGCATTGGCGATCCAATCGCGCATCGCTTCATTGATGGCATTTTTTAAACTTTTTGATCCGCTTTCAACCGATTTAACTTCGGCTCCCAAAAGCTTCATGCGAAAAACATTTGGGGCTTGACGCTCAATATCTTTGGCGCCCATATAAATGGTGCAAGGTAACGAAAATAATGCGCAAACCGTGGCGGTTGCAACGCCATGTTGGCCAGCTCCCGTTTCAGCAATAATGCGTTTTTTGCCCATTCTTTTTGCCAATAAAATCTGCCCAATGCAATTATTAATTTTATGCGAGCCGGTGTGATTTAACTCGTCGCGTTTGAGATAAATTTTAGCGCCACCGAATTTTGCGGTAAGCCTTTCTGCAAGGTAAAGCGGGCTTGGACGCCCAACGAAATATTTTAAATAATAATCAAATTCTTGCTGAAATGTTGGATCATTTTTAATTTTTTTATAAGCCTCTTGAAGCTCTAAAACCGCGGGCATTAAGGTTTCAGCAACGAAAGCTCCGCCAAATTCGCCGAATTTTCCATTGGCGTCGGGCTTAGAATAATGGGTCTTCGAGTTGTTGGAATTCATATAAAAATATTATGTTCAAAAATTTTCTTTCAACAGAATAAATTTTTTTAATTAAAACACAATTTCAAATTTTTTTCGACAATTTTTTAATAATAATAAAAAATATTTTCTAATTTTATTTTAGAAAATAATTCAAAAAACTAAATTTTTTTAAAATATTTTTAACTAAAGAAATTAAAAAACTTTTGCCATTTTATATTACAAATAAAAGGCTCAACAGTTTTTTATAAAAATTAAAATTTAACATTTTTTACGGCTATAAAAATAAATTTTAATATTATATGTTGACATTTCCAAATATCTTCGTAGATTTTCCATAAATTTCCATTTAATTCCAATATAAACCAAAATTTTCCGTGGCATTATTTTTATCGACATTTACTAACAAAGTTGACGCGAAGGGCAGAGTATCTGTGCCGGCGCAATTTCGTGCGTCTTTGGTCAATGATAATTATTCGACGATGGTGGTTTATGAATCCTTTATTAATCAATGTATTGAAGGTTGCGACATTGAAAGAATTAAAAAAATTTCTGAATCGATTGATAATCTTGAGCCTTTTTCTGAAGAGCGCGACGCCTTCGCTACCACGGTTCTTGGCGGATCGGTGCAACTTTCAATTGATGGTGATGGACGCGTTATTTTACCAGAAAACTTATTAAAAACTGCTAAAATTAAAGATAATGCAGTGTTTGTTGGTAAGGGCTCGACCTTTGAAATATGGGAGCCGAAGAGTTTTGATATTTATTTAGAAAAAGCTAAAGCTGAAGCAAAATTAAAACGCAATATGTTGAGGTTAAATAAATGACATCACAACAATTTCATAATCCAGTAATGTTGAATGAAGTTATCGAAAACTTGGCGATTCGCGATGGCGAAATTTTTGTTGACGGAACTTTTGGCGCTGGCGGATATTCTTCGGCAATTTTGCAACAAGCCGATTGTAAATTAATTGCCTTTGATCGTGATATTTCGGTGGAAAAATTTGCTAAAAAATTACAAGAAAAATTTGGTGAGAAATTTGTTTTTATAAATAAAAAATTCTCGCAAATTTTAGAAGGTTTAAATGAAATTGGTGTTGATGAAATTGACGGCTTGGTCCTAGATATTGGGGTCTCCTCGATGCAACTTGATGAAAGAGAGCGCGGTTTTTCTTTCGATTCGACCGAAAAACTTGATATGAGAATGGACCGCAATCAAAGTTTGAGTGCTTTTGAAGTTGTTAATTACGAAAGCGAAGAAAATTTAGCGCGAATTATTAAAGAATTTGGCGAAGAAGTTAAGGCAAAAATTATTGCTAAAAAAATTGTGGCTTTGCGACAAGAAAATCCGATAAAAAATTGCTCGGATTTAGCAAAAATTGTTCGTTCTTTTTATTATGGTTATCACAAAACCGATCCCGCGACTAAAACTTTCCAAGCCTTGCGAATCTTTGTGAATCAAGAGTTGGAAGAGTTAAAAATGGCACTCGAAGCGTCGGTCAAATTATTGAAAAAAGGGGGCAGGTTAGTGGTGGTTTCGTTTCATTCGCTCGAAGATAAAATAGTTAAAGATTTTTTAAAAGAACAAGCTGGCTTAAGCCAAAGTTATTCTAGGTATCAACCTGAATGTTCTTTGCCAAAAAATCAAAAAAATAATTTCAAAATAATTACTAAATCGGCACTTTGTCCTTCAAAAGAAGAGGTTGATTTAAATCCACGGGCGCGATCAGCAAAAATGCGGGTCGCCATTAAGTTATAATTTTTATTAGAATATAAAATGAAAGAAATCTGGGGTTCATTAAATAAATTTTATTTTGCTAATTTTGCAATAGTTTTTTCTATTATTTTTAGCATTATTTTTATGTTTTTTGTGCAGTTTAAAGTCGAAAAATTACAAGATGAAATAGCGCAAAATCGCATTAACATTTCTGATTATGAAGATCAAATTAGATTGTTGGAAGTCGAGTGGGTTTATTTAACTAGACCCGAAAGATTACGTCAAATTTCTACTAAATTTTTGAAAAATAATGGCTATGCTTTAGCTAGCCAAATAAGGGGCGAAGACGAAATTGAAAAAATTTATAACGCCAATTATAATATCGAAAATAGCGAAGAAAATATCGAATTACTAAAACAACAAAATATATAAATTTATGGCGGAAAAGAGTGATGATACTATAGGTAATTTATGGGGACTTGCACAAAATTTGTTAGGTCCTCTTTTACAGAATACTGATTTTAAAGTTCTTCCTCCTTTAGATTTAGCGCCTACTGCTGATGTGACGACAACTGCAACGGCTGGTTTTGCAAAAGCCCAGCTAGCTGCTGATAGAGCTAGAGCAGCCGCAGCCGAAGCCGCAGCCGCAGCCGAACGAGCTCGAGCCGGAGCCCCAGCCTCAGCTAAGAAAGAGGTTCGATTCGCCGATGAAGTTGAAGCCAAAGCCGAAGCCGAAGCCGAAGCTGCTCGAGCCGAAGCTCGAGTTAAAGCCGAAGCTCGAGCCAGAGCTGAAGAAGAAGCTGTTGCTAGAAATAAAAAATTTTCTGTTTTAAAAGATTTTTTTTTAACATCTACTGATCCAAATGATCAAACTGATCTTGAATCCTCAAGGTTATTAGCAAGTGATCGTGAATCCTCAAGGTTATTAGCAATATTTAAAGAACTTACAAATCCTCGCCAAGAATCAACAAATCATAATAAAAGAGATAATGCAGGTCATTTAGAGAAACTTCATGGTTATCTTGAAGCTACTCGAAAATCAAGTTCTTTTTTTAATGAATTAGGAGAAAAAAATCAAGAAACTCAAATTAAATTTTATATAAAATTAATTGATTATTATGATTCAGAATTTCTTAAAAAAGAACAAGATCAAAGTGATCAAAGTGATCAATATTATAAAGATATTGCAACTATACAAAAAAATATTGAAGTTTATAAAGATAGAGCAATTGAACTTTTAGATGAATATAAAACCAAAAAGATCGGTTCATTTAGAGAAACTCCCTATTACGGACCTTCAAGCCCAGATGAAGAACCACAACAAGGACAAGGTTTAATTGTTGGACCTGTTACAGTAGCTCCTCCAGCTAAATTTATGAATCTTGTTAGTTCTTTTGGTTCTTTTAGTAGTTTAGGAGTATATTTATCAAAAAATTTCAAAACTATTGGGGATAGTTTCCGTAATTTAATTTTTCCTAAAATTCGAACAAAGGAAGAACAAGAAGATGAGAAATTAGTTCTTGAAGAATACCTTAAGGATACTCGAAATAATGATATCGCAATTTTTGGGAAGAGTCCGGAAAAAGGGGATGAATCTTTGATTGATTTTTTAAATGGCAAAATTAAAAAATTAAAAGATGATCCAAATTCAACCGAATTAAAAACTTTAATTTATCAAACAGTAGATAATTTTGTTAAAAAAGGAAGTAGCGATCCTAAATCTCCAAATTTTACCGATGAGAGAAAACAAAAGCTTCGAAACGCATTGGGAGCTAACTGTGTTCATGTTGTTGATCACAAAACAAATCAGCAATTTTTTCCAACCATTAAATCTGAAGAAGAAATTGAGAGTGAGAAACTAAAAAAACTTGATGATTATCGCAAACCGCGAATTAAAGTTTTAGAAGATTTTTTTGACAAGAATAAACAATTTAAAAGTGATTTTATAATAGACGGAAAATTTGAGATTAGTGATGATAAGAAATTTCACAAAAAATATTTTAATGATTTGATTGAAGATGAATTAACAGCTGTTATCGAAGGAGACAAAAGTACCCCGTTAAGAGAGCATTTACATAAAAAATTAAGTGAAGATTTAAGTGAAAAACATGAAAATGATAAGGACTATAAACAAAAATTTTGCGATCATCTTGGTAGATTTTCGTTATCAAAGATTCCCATAGATATTGAGTGTGAAATTATTAAAGATGCACAAAAAAATCCAGAAAAATATTTATTTACCAATGATCGATTAAGAGATCTTTTACAAAAAGATCTCCACACTCTCAAAATACATAAAGTTATTGATGATTTTTCAAAGGAGCATGGGACAGGAATTTCTTCTCCTATTTTTGCGGAAAGAGAAACTTATAGAGACGGTGAAACAAAATTTAAAAGTGGGATTAATTATGTTATTTATAGATTTCAGGAACTTTCCGAAGATAATAAATTCAATTCAAGATTTGTAAAAGCTTGCGACAATGTAATAAGTCAACTTCAAGAAATTAGCGAATCTTATGAGGGTTTAAATAAAAGTGGGACTTCGGTTAAGGCTGAGCAAAAAAAACAAGAAAAAAATCCGATTCCGACACCCCAAACTCCAAATCAAACAACTAATAAAGTTGAACTTAATTCAGAACAAGAGTTAAGAATTGATGTTCTTCTTCATAAAGAAAATGAAGATAAATTATCAAAACATGATAAAAAAATAAAATCTTTAGAAGAAAAAAAATCCCCCCCTCTAAGTTTTCGTGAAAAATTGAGTTTCAGTTTTATTCCAAATAATCCTGAATTAACTAAATTAAAAAAAGCGAAAGAATTACTTGAAAATAGTCAATTAAGACTAAAAAGAAAAATAATTAGTAATTACCAAGAAATACATAACCCTGATAATCCAAAAAGTAATCAAATATCAGAAAAAGATAATCTCAAACCATTGAGTAATGAAGAAAAGATGCTATTGGAAACTGCATTAAAATGGGAAAAAAAATCAA
>JBIIFQ010000066.1:0-5869 GCA_044237235.1 Rickettsiales bacterium | reverse complement strand
GTAATAATCTCAAACCCGTTGACGCTTTAGCTTTCTGACCCCCCACGGCTAAAAGTTTTAACTACCGTTAAAACATTTTAGCCCGCTCCCCCTCAAGGGGGGAGCTAGAGCTCGTCAGCGTTGCGAGTATTTTTGTAAATTGTAGGGGTGTAAGCTCTTAACCCTCCTGAAGAGTCTTGAATTTTTTCCAAACTCAAAAACCCCCAAGGATCATTAGCCATATTTATCAATTAATTAAATTAATATTAATTACAGATTATTTATAGTTAATTTGAATAATATTTATTTAATTATCAATATATATTTTTTTTAACAATTTAAAGTTATTTAAAACAATGATTAATTTCTTTGAAGATTGTGAATTAAAACTGTGTAATTGTGCTAGTTTTTAAAAAAATTTTTTTTAATAAAATTTAAAGAATCAAAAATTGCTTTGTTGCAATTCGAATATTTTATTTGATTAGAAATTCGGAAAAATTTGGCAAAAAATTGAGTTAGAAGTTGATTGCGGAGTTAACGACCGAAGATCTATGATTAAGTTCGAAAATTGGAGAAAATTTAAAAATTGAAATTTTTGGTGCACCCAGCGGGATTTGAACCCACAACCTTTGCCTTCGGAAAGCAACACTCTATCCAGTTGAGCTATGGATGCATAAATTTTAATCAAAAAATTGATTAATCTTCACTGATTTGCTCTACTGCCTCAACTTCTGGGATATAATGTTTTAACATATTTTCAATCCCGCTTTTTAATGTGATGGTTGAACTTGGGCAACCCGAACAAGAGCCTTTTAACATCAAATAAACTACACCATTTTCAAATGAATGAAAAATAATATCGCCACCGTCCATAGCCACCGCTGGTCGCACTTTAATTTCGATTAATTCTTTAATCTGTTTAACAATTTCGCTATCGCCTTCATTCGAAGTTTCATTCGCCTCTTTGGAATTAGCGTTCTCTTGATTTTCAAACATCGGATTTTTTCCGGTTAAAAAGAAATCCATAATAACAGCTTGGACTTCGCTGGTTAAATATTTCCACACCGCATTGCCCGATTTTGTAATGGTTATAAAATCATGACCAAAAAAAACCGCCTCAACTCCCGTAATTGCAAAAAGCTGTAAAGCTAGTGGCGACTTGGTTTCCGCCTGTTTTTGATTTTTAAATTCCGCCGTGCCATTTTTTAAAATAACATGACCGTCGGGAATAAATTTTAAGGTTGCCGGATTGGGCGTTTCTTCAGTTTGAATGAACATAAATTATTATTTTGAGTTATTTTTTTTATTTAAAAATTGCGGTTTAATCCACCAACTATCTATCGCCAAAGAATATTTTGGTGAAGTTTTTGGAAATTCAAAAATATCACGATAAAGCACGCGGTGCTTGTTATTGTGCCATTGCAAAATTGCATAATAATTTTCAAGCAAATGCTTATCAAGTTTTTTACAAAAATATTTTAACCGCTCTTTTGTTTTAGCGCTAGAGATTTTTTCAACTAAATCATCAACATATTTATCATCAAGTCCCGCAAGGTTGCGCGAACCCTTAATATCTTTTTGCGAAGAATGAAAATAGCCAAATAATTCCGATCCGGGAATAATATTTTGCGGATAAACTCCAACCATTACGTCAAAATCAAAATTATTAATTCGGGTTTGAAATTGATTTTCTTCGACGAAACGCATTTTGGCGTCGATTCCGAGTTTTTTTAAATTTTTTACATAAGGCGCCACCACCATTTCAAAGGCTTTCTGGTCAATCATAAATTCAATCGACACCGGTTTTTTAGTAATTGGATCGATTAGTTTTTGGTCAATAATTTGATAGCCAGCATCGGCTAAAATTTTTTGAGCGATAATAATATTTTTTCGATTAATGCCATCGCCCGCAGTTTTCGGAAGTTTAAAATCGGTATAAGCAAATTCGGAATTAGTAAAATAGCTTTCATTGCGCTTGTAAGAGCCGTAAAAAATATGATCACGAAGCCATTCAAAATCAAAAACCTGCGTGATTGCTTTACGCAAAGCATGATTTTGAAATTGAGTTCTACGTAAATTTAAAATAAAAACTTGCGTCGGAGCCGGCATTTCATGCTCGATTTCACGCTTAATAATCTCACCATTTTCTACCGCTTTAATGTTGTAAGCATTCGCCCAATTGCGCGCCACATTTTCTTGACGAAAATCATATTTTTGTGCTTTAAAAGCTTCAATCAAAACATTATTATCGCGATAATAATCAAAAATAATTTTATCAAAATTATAGCGCCCAATATTGATTGGCAAATTCGCGCCCCAATAATTTTTATTTCTTTCATAAGCAACATAACGATTAGCGACAAAATCTTTGATTTTGTAGGGTCCAGAGCCAATTGGAATTGTCAAAGAAGATTTCGAAAAATCATTTTTTTCATAAAAATGTTTGGGTAAAATTGGCAAGGATGCGACGATTAAAGGCAAGTTGCGATTATTGGCATTTTTAAAATTAAATCTGACATGAAATTTTCCCAGTTTTTCAACATTTTCAACATCGCGAAAACTCATTTTGTATGATGGATGACCTTCGGCAATTAATTTATTAAAAGTCCAAACCACATCATCGGCGGTGATATTTTTGCCATCGTGAAAAAAAGCATTTTCACGCAATTTAAATTCGAGAGTCAAACGATCAGAACTTAATTTCGCTTCTTTAGCAATCAGGCCATAATGCGATCCAATTTCATCATCCGTCCCCTCCATCAAACTATCATAAAGATATGATAATCCCTGAGCACCGATGCCCTTTAAAATATAATTATTGAATGAATTATAGCCACCCTCAACCCCAAAATGAACCTCCCCACCCTTCTTAGCGTTGATATCGACATAATCTAAATTTTTAAAATCTTTCGAATATTTTAAATCGCCAAAAATGGAAATTCCATGTTGAAAATTAGTTGAAGAATTATGTTGCAAAACCTCGTCGGCTCGTGCAAAATTAACAAAAATAATCAAACCAAAAAAACTTTTGATTAAAAAAAACCAAATTTTGTGGGGAAAAAATTTTAAATTTATCATTTTTAAATGATCGATTTTCAAGTTAAAATTAGTATTAAATTTTTAAATAAAACATGATTTTAATTCGTAATTTAAATCAAATCAATCAGCAATTACCAAAATTATCTCTTACGATCGGGAACTTTGATGGAGTTCATCTTGCGCATCAAAAAATCATTGAAAAAACTCGAGAAATCGCTCAAAAAAATAATTTATCTTCGGCACTTTTAAGTTTTGAACCGCATCCGATTTCTTTTTTAAATAAAAGTAAAAATGATTTTAATCATGATTTTCGCATCACCAATCTTGCCAATAAAATAAATTTACTTAAAAAATATAATTTAGATTATGTAATCATACTTCCTTTTAACAACAATTTATCATCAATAAAAGCCAATAATTTTATTGAAGATATATTAATAAATAAATTTAATGTTAAATCTTTAATTATTGGCTACGACTTCACATTTGGCAAGGGTCG
Organism: Rickettsiales bacterium; assembly: GCA_044237235.1. Lineage (GTDB taxonomy): Bacteria > Pseudomonadota > Alphaproteobacteria > Rickettsiales > UBA1997 > CAILUF01. The sequence continues at coordinate 2,352 of JBIIFQ010000066.1, read as the reverse complement.
AGAAGGAAATTTTAAAACTCTCGAAAGTTATAATTTTGATTTACACGAAATCAATCCAATTAAATTTTTTGATAAAAATCATAATGAAATTACCATTTCATCTTCACTAGCGCGCCAATATTTAAAAAATGGCGAGATTAAATCATTAAATCAAATTTTAGGGCATAATTTTGCGATTGATGGAATTGTGGTAGAGGGCAAGAAAATCGCGGGCGAACTTGGATTTAAAACGGCGAATATAAATCATAAAATTAATTTAATTAAACCGAAATTTGGGGTTTATAAAACTCAAACTTTTATTTATGAAGAAAATAAATTTTATAATTCAATTACTAATTTTGGAATTAAGCCAACCTTTGATAATTCAGGTTCAAAGCCACTTTTTGAAACTCATTTATTGGATTTTTCAAAAAATTTATATCATAAAAAAATCCGCGTTGAATTTTTAGATTTTATTCGTGATGAAAAAAAATTTTCTTCGATTGAAGACTTAAAAAATCAAATTTCATTTGATATAAATTTAATTCGAAAAAATTAATCTTGTTTTTTTAAGAAAGATTGCCAAAATAATTTCTTAAAATTCAAAAAATGCAAAAATTCAAAAATGCAAAAATTTAATATTGTAAAATCTATCGTAGCTGGATTGCCCTTGATTAATATCGATACCGATATGATTATTCCAAAGCAATTTCTTAAAACCATCAAAAGAACTGGTCTTGGTAAAAACCTGTTCCACGAAATGCGTTATGATTTGAATGAAAAAGAAATTAGCAATTTTATTTTAAATAAAGCTGAATTTAAAAATGCCAAAATTTTAGTTGCTCTTGATAATTTTGGTTGTGGATCGAGTCGTGAACATGCTCCATGGGCATTAATTGATTTTGGAATTCAATGCGTAATCGCTCCATCTTTTGCCGATATTTTTTATAATAATTGTTTTAAAAATGGCATTTTACCAATAGTATTAAAAAATTCTGAAATTGATGAATTATTAGAATTCTCTAAGTTGCCCAATAATTCGGCAACTATAAATTTACCAAAGCAAGAAGTGCATTTTGGTGAAAAAATATTTAAATTTGAAATCGACTCTTTTAAAAAACATTGTTTAATTGAGGGGCTTGATGATATTGGTTTAACTTTACAAAAATCGCAAAAAATTGCTGATTTTGAAAAACAAAATCGTCAAATAACCCCTTGGCTTTACAATAACTAAATTTATTAACTAAAATTTTTTTAAAAATGACAATTCTTGCAGGAAAAAAAGGTTTAATCATGGGCGTTGCCAACAACAAATCCATAGCTTGGGGCATTGCTGAAGAAGCTCATAAATATGGTGCTGAATTGGCTTTTACTTTTCAAGGTGAAGCTTTACAAAAACGCGTTGAACCATTGGCGGCGTCAATCGGGTCTGATATAGTTTTACCTTGCGACGTCACCGACGCTGAATCGGTAAAAAAAGTTTTCGAAACTCTTGAAAAAAAATGGGGAAAACTTGATTTTCTAGTTCATGCCATCGCTTACTCCGACAAAGAAGAATTGCGTGGCAAATATCTTCACACCTCTCCACAAAATTTCGTAAATACCATGAATATTTCGGCATTTTCTTTAGTGGCAGTTGCCAAAGAAGCTGAGAGATTAATGATCAATGCCGGCGGTGGAAGCATTATTACTTTAAGTTATTACGGCGCTGAAAAAGTTATGCCTCATTATAATGTTATGGGCGTTGCCAAAGCAGCCCTCGAAGCAAGTGTCCGTTATCTTGCGATGGATATGGGTAAAGACAATATCCGCGTTAACGCCATTTCTGCCGGTCCGGTAAAAACCTTGGCAGCGAGTGGTATCGGCGATTTCCGTTTAATTTTTAAATGGAATGAATATAACGCTCCATTACGTCGCAACGTTACCTTACAAGATGTTGGCGGTGCTGGAGTTTTCTTGCTTTCAAGCCTTGGAGGCGGTGTTACGGGAGAAACTTTACACGTTGATGCTGGTTATCACGTTGTTGGCATGAAAGCGCCGGACGCACCAGATATTTCTATCGTTAGAGACGGCGAATAGTTTATTTTGAATTAAAAAAACTTTAAATGTTTATCAATCATTTGCCATTTTTGATTATTATTTCATCACCTTCGGGAGCTGGAAAATCAACCTTGTGCAAAATGATTGTGCAAAATGATCCGTTAATTCGTCTTTCCGTTTCCGCCACAACTCGCAAAAAACGTCCCCAAGAAATTGCTGGTCAACATTACTATTTCGTTAATCGCGAAAAATTTATTCAAATGAAAAATAATCAAGAATTTTTGGAAAGTGCCGAGGTTTTTGATAATTTTTACGGCACTCCGAAAAAAAATG
>JBIIFQ010000065.1:0-5941 GCA_044237235.1 Rickettsiales bacterium | reverse complement strand
TTGCGCCCAAATGTTCGCAAACCTTCTGCATTCTACCTGAAGCGCATTGCAAATTATCAAAATTTTTTATTAATTCGGCAATTTCTTGATTACTTAAATTATATTTTGCCAAAATATTTCCAAGAGCACATAAAATATTAAAAATTTGAAAATCACCATTGATATTTGTGGTGAAAGAAAATTGTTGTTGATTATATAAAAAATTAACTTTTTGATTTTCAATTTTAATTAACTTTAACGCTTGAGCCTCAAAGCCATAATCAATAATTTTTAATTGATTTTTTTGGCAAATTTTTTTGATTTCAGCAAATTCTTTAATGTCGGAATTTATTACCGCCCAACCATTTTTTGGTAATATTTTTTCAAATAAAATCATTTTACACTCAAAATAATTTTGCATATTTTGATGGTAGTCGAGATGATCTTGCGTAAAATTTGTAAACGCCCCAACCTCAATTTCCAAACCCGCCATGCGTCTTTGATCTAAGCCAATCGAGCTCACTTCGATCGCCACATCATCAATTTCCAAATTTTTCAAAATCGCTAAATTTTTGTAAAGCGAAATAATGTCGGGCGTGGTTAAATTTGACGCTTCAAAATTATTTTTTATTTCTTCGTCACAAATTATTCCAATGGTGCCGATTGATGCCGATTTTTTATGCAAAAATTGCAAAATTTGTCGAGTAAATTCTGCGGTCGAAGTCTTGCCATTGGTGCCTGTAATTGCATAAATATTTTTTGGAAGCGGTTGATAAAAATTCCTTAAAAATTCTATTAAAATTTCAAAAACATCGCCGATTATAATAATATTTTGCGGATTTTTTTTAAGAAAATTGTGAAAATCAAAAGTAGATTTTTGCGAAATAACCGCCACCTTCGAACCAAGATTGACAACGTCTGGCAAGAAATTCGCGCCGTCGTTTTTTTGTCCGATAAGTCCGAAAAAAATAGTATTTTTATTAATTTTTCTTGAATCGATCGAAATATCTTCAAACTCAACAGAATCAAGGCTTGAAACATCACCAAAAACTTGATAATTATACGAAATTTTTTTAAGAATTTGGTGCAAATTCATCGATTAATTTTATAAATTTTTGAGCAGTTAAATATGGATTTTCACTTTGAGTAATTGGTCTTCCAACCACTAAATGCGAAGCTCCACTCGCTAAAGCTGTTTTAACATCTGCCACTCTTTTTTGATCATCATTTAGAATTTTTTCCAAACGAATTCCCGGAGTGATAATTAAAAAATCTTGCCCCAAATTATTGCGTAAATTTTGGGCTTCTTGAGCTGAAGCAACCACCCCGTCAAGATTAGAATCTAAAGCCATTTGAGTTTTTTGTAAAACTAAATTTTCCAATGATTTTGTTTGATCAAAACCCATTTCTTCTAAATCTTTTTGATTAAGATTAGTTAAAACCGTGACGGCGACAATCTTCATTAAACCTTTGTTTTCCGAGGCTCGAAGCATGATATCGCGACTAGCGGAGTGAATTGTCAAAAGATCGATTTCAAATTTTGCTAAATTTTTTACCGACCGCGCAATTGTTTGCGAAATATCATATAATTTTAAATCGGCAAAAACTTTTTTATGATTATTTTTTAAAAATTCAATGATACGAAAATAATCGCCACTCGCCATTAATTCGAGTCCGATTTTATAAAATTGAACATCATTTCCCAAATCTTTAACTAATTTTTTAGCCCCATCGAAATCAGGCACATCAAGAGCTACAATCAGTTTATTGGACATAATTAAATCTTTTTTTCTTCGCCCGTCAAGATGCGAATTATATTTTCTTTGTGACGCATAAAAATTAATACAAAAACCGCCCAGCAAAAAATAATTTGCGAAAATGGCGCATCATAAGCGGTTGAAAAAATTGTGGTTGAAAAAATCGCAACTAACGATGCCACCGCTGAAACCCTAAAAGACACAAAAGTTAAAATCCAAAAACATATCGCTAAAACTCCGACACTAAAATCGAGCGCCATTATCGTGCCAATCGCAGTTGCAACGCCCTTTCCGCCTTTAAATTTTAAATATATTGGATAAATATGTGAAAATATTGCGACAAAAGAAACCAAGACTAAAAAAAGATGTAAATTATTAATTTCGTAAAAGCTGAAACGAGCAATAATGACCATTAACATGCCCTTAAATGAATCGAGAAATAAAGTAAAAAATCCTAATTTTTTACCTAAAATTCTTGTTGCATTTGTAGCGCCGATATTTTTTGAACCAAATTCACGAATATCAACTTTGGCAAAAACCTTCCCGAGCAACAAACCAAAAGGAATTGAAGCTATAAGATAGGTGATTACTAAAAATAGAAACTGATAAAAAAATATCATGAATTAATGTCAGAATTTGGTTTGTTACTTTTTCTAAAAGCATCAAGGGAAATTACTTTTTGCGTTAGGTCAATCTCTTTGGCTTTCTTTTTAGATTTATTTGCCAAGTTATTTTCATCAAAATGATTTTCTGAAGCAAACTCTTCGACTTCACCGTAAGTCATACTAAACTTTAAGGCAAAATTCATTGAAGGGTCGGCGAATGAGGTGATTGAACGATAAGGCACGACTAATTTCTCAAATTTTCCACCAAAACTCAATGAAATTTTAAATAAATCTTCATCGACGACCAAGCTTTTAAATTGATATTGAATGGCGATGGTCATCTCTTCGGGATATTTTTCCATAAGGGCTTTTGGCACCAAAACACCCGGGAACTTTGTTGCAAAAGTTACTATAAAATAGTGCTTTCCAGGCAAGCCAGTTTTTTCAATTTTTTTTAAAGTTTCGTAAATTACTGAACGCATTGAGGTTTCAATAATTTCATCATATCCGATAAGATCTTGCATGAAAAATAATGTAAAATTAATTATTTACGCTCGGTCGTTTTTTTGACAGGCGACCGAGCAAACCCCGACTATTTCACTTAAGCTATTGCAACTTTTGTCGCGTAAGCAGGTTCGAAATTGTCATTAGCAAAGTTATCGTTTGCGTTTACTGTTTTTGAACGGATATTGCATAAAGCAACCGGCAGTTTCTCAACCGAGTAAAATCATTTCCTTTAGCGAATGTCGAAAGCTATTCACCCCCAAAAAATATTGGTGGAGGTGCTGGGTACCGCCCCCAGGTCCATAACGTTTATTACGAAACGCATTTATCACCATAGTTCCAAAAAATCAGAACATTTTCGATATTAAACACAAAAAAAAAATTGACAAGTTTTTTAATTACCAGTCTCAAACCTTTATTTCCTAAGAGGATAAAAAATATTTTCTAAGCAATATTCTATTTTAAGAAAAATATTATCGTTAAAAAATTTATAATAATTTTTTAGTTTTGTAAAAAAGCCTTGTCGATAAAAAAAATTGTTTGTAAAATTTTCTGCAAAAATTCAAATTATTTTTCTAAAATGCCGTCAAAAAATTCGATAAATCACAAACATTTTAATAATTCTTTTTGCGAATCCAATCCGTCAAATCGCAAAAAAGTTATAATTTTAGGATCGGGTCCGAACCGCATTGGTCAAGGCATCGAGTTCGATTACACTTGCGTTCATTCAGCTTTCGCTTTTAAGGAAAATAATATTGAAGCCATCATGGTGAATTGCAATCCTGAAACCGTTTCCACCGATTACGACACCTCCGATCGCCTTTATTTTGAGCCTTTAACGGCGGAAGACACCATCGAGCTTATACAAAAAGAAATGACAAATGGCGAATTACTCGGCGTCAATGTTCAATTCGGCGGACAAACGCCTCTAAGTCTCGCCAAATTTTTACAAGATGAAAATATTCCAATTATTGGCACTTCGCCCGACATGATTGACTTGGCGGAAGATCGCGATCGCTTCAAAAAACTAATTCAAAAACTCGAACTCAATCAACCGCAAAACTTTATCGCTTATTCAAAGCATCAAGTGCTTGAACAAGTTAAAGAAATTGGCTTTCCAGTTGTAGTTCGTCCGTCTTACGTCTTAGGTGGCAAAGGCATGGCGATTATTTACGATGAAAATTATTTGTTAAAATATTTAACCGAATATGATGAAGTTTTTGAAACTGGCCCACTTTTGCTTGATAAATTTTTAACCGACGCCATGGAAGTTGATGTTGACGCGTTGTGCGACGGCGAAGAAGTTTTTGTTGCCGGAATTATGCAACATATTGAAGAAGCGGGAATTCACTCTGGAGATTCAGCCTGTTCGATTCCACCCTATTCTCTTTCAGAAGAAATTATTGCCGAAATAAAAATCGCCACCACCAAAATGGCTCTGGCTCTTAATGTTAAAGGCTTAATGAATGTTCAATATGCCATTAAGGACGATGTGCTTTATGTGCTTGAAGTTAATCCTCGAGCATCGCGAACCGTTCCCTTTGTTGCTAAGGCAACGGGAATTCCAATCGCCAAAATTGCTTCACTAATCATGATTGGCAAAAAATTATCCGAGTTCAAATTGCAAGAAAAAAAGTTCGATTATTATGCGGTGAAAGAAGTGGTTTTCCCCTTCGCGCGCTTCAGCAATGTCGATATAATTTTAGGCCCCGAAATGAAATCAACGGGTGAAGTAATGGGCATCGACAAAACTTTTGCACTTGCTTTCGCTAAAGCTCAAGTCGCTACGGGAACAAAGCTTCCAACCACTGGTTTGGCCTTTTTATCGGTCAAAGATTCCGATAAAAAATATTTACCGGCAATCGCCAAAAAATTAATTAAAATCGGACTTAGAATTGTCGCCACTCGTGGCACCGCTAAATTTCTCGCTGAGAATGATATTGCGGTAACTATAGTCAATAAAATTACCGAGGATAAGCCTCACGTTGTCGACATGATTGACCAAAAAGAAATTACTTTAGTCATCAACACAACAGAAGGGGCACAAGCCACCAAAGACAGCTTTTCGATTCGTCGCACTTCATTAATGCGTGGCGTAACTTACACCACCACCATTTCTGGAGCTAGAGCTTTGGTTGACGCAATTGAAGCATATAAAAATCAAGATTGCAAATTTGAGGTTTATGCTTTGCAAGATATGATTTCTTTTGCTTAAATTATTTGAATTTATTAACAAAATTTAATAATTTAAATATGCTCTTCTCGCCTATAGATTATTTAACAATTCGTCAAAATTGTATCACTCAAGAAGCGTCTGCTCTTGGACGCGGTTTAATGTCAAAATCCCTTCAAGATGATCAAGAGAGTGATAAAAACTTATTAGAAACCGATGTTTTTAAAAATTTTTTACAAAAAAATAGCGATCCCTCGAGACAAAAAGCTTTATTAGTCATATCGGGATCACACATAGAAGGAGAAAATAATTCTCAATCTTATCCAAATTATTTAAAGGAAATGTCAAAATCCAAACCGGATTGTGACTTTTTAGTTCTAAATATTGATCCAAATTTTACTACAAATCTAAGCCCCGAAGGCATTGAAATAGAAAAAAATGTTGACCTTAAGCTACTAAAAGGATACTTAAATCCTGCAAAAAATCCCCAATTTTATTCCGAAATTGGAAATAATTTACAACATTTTGATAAAGTAATTTTTTGCTCACACACATGCGAAGTCGGAGCCCTAGATTTCCATCCACTGCATCGTCATTGTGAAAAACAAGGGATTGATTGCATTACAATTGGAGCCTATTTCAATGAAAGCCCTTGTTGCATTATAAGTAAACCGAATTTAATTGAGGATGATTTTGTTCCCCTCGTTTTATTCCAGAAAATTAACTGGTTTATTGATTCAGATAAATTATCGGAATTAAAACCACCACAAGATCAAGATAAAATTATCTCGTTTATCGATTTTTTTTCGACAAATACACCGCCGAACTTAGATTTTGTAGAGACCTATCCTGGAATAAAGGACCCTGCACTTATAAAATCCGTTTCTGAATTTGTTAAATCGGAAAAAACTTCTTCTCGATCC
>JBIIFQ010000001.1:0-20410 GCA_044237235.1 Rickettsiales bacterium | reverse complement strand
AAATAAAAAAATCAAAAAAATATTAATTCAAAATCTGAAAATTAATAAACAAAATAATTATAAAATTATGACCAAAAAATTTGATTTATGTATTATCGGCGCAGGGCCAGGTGGATATGTTTCGGCAATTCGCGCGTCACAATTGGGGCTTAAAGTTGCCATCGTCGAAGCTAATCATTTAGGCGGAATTTGTTTAAATTGGGGATGCATTCCAACCAAGGCGTTGTTGCGCTCATCCGAGATTAATCATCTTCTTCACAATCTTGATCAATTTGGTTTTTCGGCAGAAAATATTAAACATGATTTTGCTAAAATTATTGAAAGATCGCGTGCGGTTTCGAAGCGTTTAAGCTCTGGCGTTGCTGGCTTGATGAAGAAAAATAAAATCGAAGTTTTTGATGGCTTTGCCAAATTCTTAGATACTAAAAAAATTTCCGTAAGTAAAGATTCTCAAGAAATTGAACAAATCGAAGCTTCTTATTTCATAGTGGCAACGGGAGCTAGAGCGCGAATTATTGCCGGCATGGAGCCTGATGGCGAAAATATTTGGACTTATCGCGAAGCGATGACCGCCAAAGCCTTGCCAAAATCATTAATCGTAGTTGGTTCGGGAGCGATTGGTTCGGAATTTGCCTCTTTTTATCGTAACATGGGAGCCGAAGTGACTCTAGTCGAGATGGCGGAAAATATTTTACCAGTTGAAGATGAAGAAATTTCTAAATTAGCGCGTAAATCTTTTGAAAAACAAGGAATTAAAATTTTAACTTCAGCATCGTTAAAGGCTTTGAAAGTAGGCAAAAGCGAGGTTGTTGCCAGCATTGAAATCGCTGGAAAAGTTGAAGAAATTAAAGCTGAAAAAGTAATTATGGCGGTGGGAATCGTCGCCAATGTAGAAAATTTAGGTTTAGAAAAAACTAAAATTAAAGTTAATAAGGGTAGTATTGAAACCAATGGCTATATGGAAACTGCCGAAGCGCATATTTTTGCAATTGGCGATGTAGCTGGGGCTCCTTGGCTGGCTCACAAAGCTTCGCATGAAGGAATCATCGCTGTCGAAAAAATTGCTAGTAAAATGAATAAATATGATGCTAAAAAAGTCCATCCGATTAAAAAAGAAAACATTCCTGGATGCACTTATTCCATGCCTCAAATCGCTTCTTTGGGCTTGACTGAAAAGAAAGCTAAAGAACTTGGTAAAAAAGTAAAAATCGGACGCTTCCCTTATTTAGCCAATGGCAAAGCCATCGCAATGGGCGAAACCGAAGGATTAATTAAAGTTCTTTTTGATGAAAAAACGGGAGAACTTTTGGGGGCGCATTTAATTGGCGCCGAGGTAACCGAAATGATTCAAGGATTCGTGATTGCTAAGCAAGCCGAATTAACTGAAGAAGATTTAATGCACACAATTTTTCCACATCCAACCATGTCGGAAATGATGCATGAAGCTGTGCTTGACGCATATGGAAAGGTTATACATTTCTAATGTTTAGAGTATTCTTTGAAAAGATTAAATTTTTTTTGGCGGTGGGGAAATCAAATAATAATTTGAAACGCTTAGATCTTACCGACGAGAATTTAGCTTCTGAAATCTCTGAGGCTGAAGGACTAAATATTCCCGCTATTCGTAACTTAAAATACAATTATGAGTCGCCAAAAGATAAATCAACCCCCGTCGATTTTATTAATATTCCGAGTAATTTTAAATCTACAACTACAGATCCGATTGTAAATTTTAATTCAGTAAATTCTGACAATGGCTGTGGACTAGCTGAATATGCTTTCCAAATGGATGATGATGCAAATTTGCCTTCACAATATCCCTCTTCTACTAAAACCGTTCGCATTCCAAGAAGCATTTTAAGAAATTAAATTTTTAGATTAATTTTTAAATAACAAAGAAGAATCGCCATAAGAGTAAAAGCGATATTGCTTTTCAATAGCGTGCTCGTAAAGCTTAAATGCATTTTCATATCCAACAAAAGCACAAATTAACATAAATAAAGTCGATTTCGGCAAATGAAAATTGGTCATTAAAACATCAATAATTTTAAATTTATAAGGCGGATAAATAAAAATTTCAGTAGCGCGATTTTGTGGTTGCAAAATACCATTCTCATCTACGCTGGACTCAATCGCTCTGAGTGAAGTTGTGCCGACGGCGATGATTTTTTTTCCATTTTTTTTAGCATTATTAATAATTTCACAATTTTCTTTTGAAAGAAAAAATTTTTCACTATGCATTTTGTGACTCGCTAAATCATCGGTGCGAACTGGCAAAAATGTGCCCGCTCCAACATTTAAAGTAAGAAAAACACATTCAATTTTTTTAGCTTTTATTTTAGCAAAAATATTTTCATTAAAATGCAATCCTGCCGTCGGCGCGGCAACGGCTACGCCATCTTTAGCGTAAATTGTTTGATAATTTTTCTGATCATTATGCTCATCTTTTGGATCATCTTCACTGCGCTTAATGTAAGGTGGAAGTGGAATGGAACCATATTTTTCAAGCTTAGAGGGCAACTCGTTTTCATTGCAATTAAATTTAATTTTAATAAATCCTTCATTATCTTTTTCAACAACTTCACAATAAAAATTATCCTCTAAATTTTTAGAAATCGCAATTATATCACCGACACAAACCTTCTTGGCTGGTCTACACAATGCGTTCCACAGCCCATTTGATTCTTGATCGAGATTAAAATGAATCACTGCCGAATTGCGAGAAATTTCTCCAATCAATTTTGCCTTGATTACCTTAACTTGATTAAATATCATTACATCACCCTCGGTAAAAAAATCGATTAAATCATTGATTTTTTTATCAATAATTTGATTATTTTGAAAAACTAACATCGGGGTTTGTTCCTTGTTTTTCAAGGGCTCTTGAGCTATTAAACTCTCTGGTAAATTAAAATTAAAATCTGCGGTTTTAAACATGGAAAATAACAAAACTCATTTTGGTTTCAAAGAAGTCGATCGTGATCAAAAATCCGGTTTAGTCAAAAACATTTTTTCAAATGTTGCCAAAAAATATGATTTAATGAACGATTTAATGAGCGCCGGAACTCATCGACTTTGGAAAAATAGCATGATAAAACATATCGATTTTTTTGACAATATTAAAATAATTGATGTTGCGGGTGGGACGGGAGATATTGCTTTTCGCATTGCTAAAAATGCTCAAGAAAAAAATCTAAATTATCAAATTGAAGTTGTAGATATAAATCCGCAAATGCTAGAAGTTGGCAGATCGAGAGCGGTTGATTTAAATTTATTTTCTCATTTAAATTTTATTGAAGGCGATGGCGAAAAACTTAATTTTGCCGATGAATCTTTTGATGTTTTTACCATTGCTTTTGGCATTCGCAATTTCACCAATATTGAAAAAGGTTTGCAAGAAGCTCATCGTGTTTTAAAAAAAGGTGGAAAGTTTATTTGCCTAGAATTTTCTAAGGTCGAAGATATTTTTTTACAGAAAATTTACGATACTTATTCTTTTAAAATAATTCCTAAAATTGGAGAAGTTATTCTTAAAGATCAAGATTCTTATCAATATTTAGTTGAAAGTATTCGTAAATTTCCTGATCAAAAATCTTTTAAAAAATTAATTGAGAATGCAGGATTCTCAAGGGTTGGTTATCAAAATTTAACATTCGGGGCATGTGCAATTCATTATGGCTTTAAAGAATAATTTTTTAATGATAATTTTACTTTTATTGCTATCTTCATGCTCAGGAATGTGTAGGGTTGAACCCAAATTTACTGAAGAAGCAATTCGCTTATATAATTTACCATTTACTTATAGAGCAAATTTAACTCAAGATGAAATTTATAAAATATTTGACGGATGTTATAGTCTTGGCGATAGAGTTTTTGTAACTCAAACAATGTTTAAAAAGAAATATATTTTACTTCGCGCTGGAGAGCCTTACACTTATGCTGATGAAGATACTTGGTTTGGATTTTAACAATAAAATTGATATAAGTAAATCTTATTGATTTGTTGTTTTTGATAAGTTTTACTTATTAAAAAAATTTTTTACTAATTGCAAAATTTCTAAAATATTATCGCGAATTTTGGCATCAAAACCAATATTAGTTTTTGCCCATTCTTTGACCCAAGGACGAGCCAAATCCCAAATATTCAAATCGGGATCAAGCGATACTCCAACACCCTCAACCAACAATAAAGTTTTTTGCAAAAGTAACAATTCGGGCTTGGTTTCCATTTGATAATTGCGCGACAAATCAATTAATCCCGTTAATAGTTTGGCAATTGAAATATCTTTAACATCAACTCCAACAATCATTTCGCCAATTTTACGACATGATAAAGCTAAATCATCAATATTGGTTTCCTTGGGAACGAAACCAACATCGACATGAATTTTGGCAACTTTTTCATAATCACGATTTAAAAACCCAATTAGAACTTCGGCAACCGCAATCCGAGTTTTTTTGTCAATCTTACCCATGATACCAAAATCAACCACCGCAATGTCGCCATTATCCTTAAGAAAAAGATTTCCCGGATGCATATCGGCGTGAAAAAAACCATGAACATAAACTTGACGAAAATAACTCAAAACTAAATTTTCGGCTAAAATTTTCTTATCAAACGGACTTTGCGCAATCGCTTGAGTATTGGAAAAAGCAATCCCATCAATCCATTCGATTACTAAAATTTTTGTTGAAGAATGTTGCCAAAAAATTTGCGGAACATAAAAACCTTTAGTGCCGTTCATATCATCACGCAATCTAGAGCCATTTGCTCCTTCATGCAGTAAATCAAGCTCATATTTTGCAGTTTGCTCGAGCAAATCACCAATATCTTTAAAAGTTTTTGCCAGAAATTTTGAGAAAAAATAGCAAATTTTATTTAATAAACGCAAAGTCGAAATATCACGCATCATGGTTTTGTGAATATTCGGTCTTAGAATTTTTACCGCAACATTGGCATCGTTATTTAATTTAGCTTTATGGACTTGAGCGATTGAAGCAGAAGCGACGGCACTAAAATTAAATTCCTTAAAAATTTTATTAAAATCATCGCCAAATTCTTGATACAAAATATTAAAAACTTTTTTTTGTGAAAATGGGGGAATTGCATCTTGAAATTTTGCCAAAATTAGCGCCACTTCTTTACCAACTAAATCGGCTCTAACCGATAATAATTGAGCAAGTTTTATGAAAGATGGTCCGGCAAAGTTGAAGAAAAAATAAAGCGCTTTTTCTTTATTAAACAAATAAAAGGGGGCAACTAAAAGTAAAATAAAAATCAGCCGAATAAGATTTATAAGCGATAAAAACACTAAAATTAAAATTGCTGTTGAACCGAATTTTGTTTATCAAGATTATTTATTTCGCCATTATTTATAACACCGCTATCATTGACAGCATTAGGGTCAATCGGCATTGGTGGCTTTTGGTTAGCGTCTATTTTAATTTTGGATAAATCAACATCGACCCCAGCCCATGACAGTAAATTATTCAAGAGTTTAGAAATTATTTGCAAAATATTTGTCGACATTTCTTGAATGCGACTAATCACTAATTTTAAGGCTTGAGCCTCGTTACTTTTCTGTTCGACGCCGATGATTGTAAGTAATTCATCGATGGTTATAATGTTTAGAACAAGCATCATTATCATTAACGATAATGCTGTTGAGCTGTAAATCATGGCGATTCTAATATAGCTAAAAGGGGTGATCATTTTATTAAAATTTTATTAATATTTATTGAAACGATAATTTGATATTTATTTATATTCAAGATATTTAAAATAATTTGTAATTTACAATAATTTTAAAATAGCTTGCCGAACCGCCACTCCAGCTGAAACTTGCTCTAAAATTAAAGATTTTTTCGGATCGTCGGCAAGTTGCGACGAAATTTCTACATCACGATTTATGGGCCCCGGGTGCATAATTATTGCATTCTTGGCATGTAAAAGTTTTTCATGAGTTAAGCCGTAAATTTTATAATATTCCGCCAAAGAAGAAATATAAGAGCCGACCATTCTTTCTTGCTGAATACGAAGCATCATAATTACATCAACATCTTTAATGCCGTCGATTAAATTTTCGTAAACTTCAATATTCCAATTTTCTTTGAGCCATTCGCGATAATTTTTGGTAATTAAAGTTGGCGAAGTGATTACGCGAATTTCGCAATTATATTTTGCCAAAAGTTTAATATTTGACCTTGCAACCCTAGAATGCAGAACATCGCCACAAATTGCAATTTTTAAATTATTCAAAGTTTTTTTATGATTTTTGATCACAAAAGAATCGAGTAAAGCTTGCGACGGATGTTCGTTGGTGCCATCTCCCGCATTAATTATCGAACAATTTAAATATTTTTTTAGAATTTGGATAATGCCACTTGAATTATGGCGAATCGCTACGAAATCAGGCTTCATGGCGTTAATGGTTTGAGCGGTGTCAATGATTGACTCGCCCTTCTTCAAAGATGATAAAGAAATGTCGAGATTAACAACTTTGGCACCCATTTTTTTGCCAGCAATTTCAAACGACATGCGAGTTCGCGTCGAATTTTCAAAGAAAAAATTAACTAAAATTTTTTCTTTTAAATCATTATAATGAAGGTTAGGACTTAGAAAATATTGATTAGCCAAACGATGGATTTCGTCAATTTGATTGATATTGATGTCGTCGATCGAAATTAAATCTTTCATTTTTTCGCAATAAGATGTTTAAAAATTTCTTCCAAATCGGGTTGTTGCGTCGATATGTCTCTAATGTTGATCTTGGCTTCGGAAATTATTTGTAAAATTTTACCGACCTCAGTTTTGTCGGGATCGTAAGTAATCGAAATTTTATCTTGAGCCAAAAATTTTGTTTTTAAATTTGGTAATTTTTCACTAAAATTTGGTTCAATTTTTTCATTTGCCGACACAATAATTTCTTTGCTCGACAATAATTTCATTAAATTTTCTTTGCGATCACAAGCAATCACTTCGCCCTTGCTAATAATGGCAATTTCGTCACATAATTCTTCGGCTTCTTCCAAATAATGCGTCGTCAGCAATATCGTGGTGCCATTTTGATTGAGTTTTTTGACATAATTCCATAACTGATTGCGAAGCTCGACATCAACCCCCGCTGTTGGCTCGTCGAGCACTAAAATTTCAGGATTATGCACCAAAGCTTTTGCCACCAATAAACGGCGACGCATTCCGCCTGAAAGACTTCTTGGAGTTGATTTGGCTTTGTCTTTTAAACCTAAAGCTTCAATAATTTCATCGGTGCGTCTTTGCGCTTTTGGAATGCCAAAATATCCCGCATAAATTTCTAAAGTTTCGTGAACATTAAAAAATGGATCGATGATTAATTCTTGCGGAACAATGCCAATCTTGAATTTGGTGGCTTTTTGATTTTCGTCAATATCAATTCCAGCGATTTTAACTTGTCCCGAAGTTTTTTTAACCAAACCCGCTAAAATGTTGATAATAGTTGATTTACCAGCTCCATTGGGACCGAGTAATCCAAAAAAAGAACCTTTTTTAATTTTTAAATCTATCGATTTTAAAGCATCTTTTTGCAAAGATTTTTTAGATTTTTGATAAGTTTTTTGGAGATTATTTATCTCAATTGCATATTCCATTTTTAATTTAAATGAATTTTTATTTTCTTAAATTTCAATAAATTTAAAAGTTCTTAAATTATTTTTTTATCTTTCAATAATTCTTGTAATTCTTGAGCTTGAAACATTTCTTTGACGATATCGCAACCACCGACAAACTCGCCAGCGACATAGAGTTGCGGGATAGTTGGCCAATCAGAAAATTCTTTAATTCCTTCGCGAATTTCTGGATTAGTTAACACATTAATATCAACAAAATTAACGTTTAAATTCTTTAAAATTTGTACCACGGTGGCTGAAAATCCGCATTGCGGAAAATCTTTAGTGCCCTTCATATAAAGAACAACTTTATTTTCTTCGACGGTTTTTTTAATTTCTGCAAAAATATTATCCATAATTTAATTTGATGAAGTGTTGATTTCTATGGCGTGAAGCCGGTTATTTAAAATTGAATCTAGAGCTTTATGAACAATTCGATGTTGTTGAATTTTATTTTTTCCAACAAAATTTTCATCAATAATTTCAATACGATAATGGTCTTTGTCACCAACTAAATCAACTATTTTCACAGTTGCATTTGGAAAGCTTAATTTAACAATTTCGTACAATTCTTTTTGCTCTATCGCCATAAATTAAAATTTAAATTTCTGCAATTTTACTAATTTAAATTTTAATCAACAAGATGATTATGAATTGGATTTTAAATAATTTAATTTATAATTCTCGCTGTTGGGAATTTATGCTAGCCTTACTTAAAACTCGATTGGGAGCCTTATTTCCATCGCTTTCTCTAAAATTTTCTTCTAAAAATTTTCTATTATTGCGAAGATTTTTTATAAAATTTTCCAGCGCCGTTTCAGAAGTTTCGAATTTTCCATATAAAAATGAGTCAATCTCGCCGTTAGTTTTTTTCCCAGCCAACAATCCCGTAAAATCATTTTTAAGCGAAAGAAAAATAGCTGGATGTTTTTTAATTTGATCCTCACTCATTCCTTGCTTAGAAATCAATTCTTTCATTAATTTTTCGTTAACTTGAAAGAGATTGCCCCTGTTTATTAATTCATAAGCTCTCTGCGAATCTAATATCTTTTCCACAACGGTACTGCGGTCGTAGCCATCAAATTCGAATTCGGTTTGACCCTTATTTTTTAATCTTGGAAAAATATTTGGAGAATGAAAGACCGAGATAGCTTCTTTGATTTCGCTTTTTTTTAATTTTTCTTTGCCAAATTTTTCTAATAATTCTTCACCACCAACCTTATCAATAATTTTTTTAAGTTGTTCGGGCGGAAGGGTCAAAACAAATTTATCAAGCGATTTTAACAATGTTTCTTTGTCGAGATTATCAACATAACTATCAACAACTTTTTCGATTATTTGATTGCCGATCGCAATCCGATTTCTAATAGCGATATTTAATAAATTTAACCCATTCGCTTCTTGATAAGATAAAATATATTTGGTTAATTCTGGATTAGATTTAAAGTCGCATTTATCTAAAATTATGACTAAATTTCTGTTATGAAACACCGCTAATTCAGTTAAAATGCTATTACGAAAAATATCCACTTTACCAACTTCGGTTGGAATTTTTTCTACGCCAACAAGTTTTGTATATTCAATCGCAGAAATTTTGGACGAAGAAGTTTTGGGAAAATTAATAACGTTATAATATAATGAAAATGCCATTTGAGAGTCTTTGGCGGTGGGCACAAAAGGCTGATTTTTTTTACTTTTACTTTTTCGAGCGCCCTCAACCTCCAACGCATTAAAAATATAAGCAATTCCAAACGACAAAGCTGTTTTTGCGATTACCAAAATTGATGCTCTAAATTCTTGATTTTGCAACATAAAAATTCAATTTAATTTTCATAAAAAATTTTTTAATTAAAAATTTCATCATATTTGTGATTACAAAATTTTCTTATTAAATTGACAAAATTTTTCAATTTTACAATTTTTACAATTGGGCTTGCGCGCTTGGCAAACATAGCGCCCATGGAGTATCATCCAATGGTGAGCATAATATAAAAAATTTTTCGGAATTTTTTTTAACAAAGCTTCTTCGGTTTTTTCGGGGTTGGCTTCATCGACTAATCCGATACGATTAGCAACTCGAAAAACATGAGTATCAACAGCGATTGTTGGTTTTCCAAAAGCGCAATTTAAAACAACGTTAGCGGTTTTTTGTCCTACTCCAGCAAGATTTCGTAATGATTCAAAATCATTTGGAACTTCAGAATTATGAAGCTTAATTAACTGCTCGCACAAAATTATAATATTTTTAGCTTTATTGTTGTAAAGCCCAATAGTCGAAATATATTTTTTTAATTTTTCTTCACCAAGATCAAGCATTTTTTGCGGATTATCCGCTATTTTAAAAAGATTTTTTGTAGCTTTGTTAACCCCAATATCAGTGCTTTGCGCCGACAAAACCACCGCCACCAGTAATGTAAAATTATTGGTAAATTCTAATTCAGTTTTAGGTTGAGGATTATTTTTTTGCCAAATTTCAAAAATCTGATTCGTGTTTTTTTTATGCATTTTTATAAAAATTGAAATTTTGATTTTACAAATAAAATTTTTTTTCTACCTTGACCTTTATTTTCAATAATTCAAAAAAGTTTTTTTATTTTTACATGAATATTAGCGACATAAAACAACAAAAGAAAGTTCATTTTATTGGTCTTGGTGGCATTGGCATGAGCGCTTTGGCATTCATTTTAAGAAAATGGAATATTGCAGTTCAAGGTTCCGATTTAAGAGAAAATTATTTAACTCAGAAAATTCGCGATGCGGGAGCAACATATTTTGTTGGTCATGATGAAAAAAATCTTACCGATGACGTTTCTTTGGTGGTGGAAACCTCGATCATTAAAAACAATAATCCCGAAATTTTAAAAGCTCAAAGTCGCAATATTCCAATTTTAACTCGCGCTCAACTTTTGGCAATAATAATGCAAGAATATAAAGGTATTACTATTGCCGGAACCCATGGCAAAACTAGCACGACCGGCATGGTTTCAATGATGCTTGAGACTAATAATTTTGATCCAACCGTAATTAATGGCGGAATTATTCATCATTTTCAAAGTAATTCTAAAATTGGTAAAGGTGAATATTTAGTTGCCGAATCAGATGAATCGGATGCTAGCTTTGTTATTCTGCCAAGTTTTATTGGAGCCGTTACTAATATAGAGCCAGAGCATCTTGAATTTGCTGGATATAGCGGAAGTTTTGAAAAACAAAAAGCTTGTTTTGAAAAATATATTACCCAAATTCCGCAAAATGGTCTATGCGTTTTATGCATTGATAGCCCTGAAGTTGAAAAAATTTATAATAAAATTTTACCAAATCATAAAAATTTGTTAAGCTACTCTATCAAGAAGCCAGCCGATATTATGGCGAAAAATATTACAATGGATATTCGCGGTTTAGCTTTTGATATTCATTTTAAAAATGGTGATATTATTGAAAATGTTAAAATGCCAATCTATGGCGAACATAACGCTAGCAATGCTTTAGTTGCGGTTGCAATTGCTAAATTTTTGAATTTAGATATTAATCAAATTAAAAAAGGTTTAGCAAGTTTTACTGGCGTTAAGCAAAGATTCACTAAAGTTGGTGAATTTAATGAGGTTTCAATAATTGATGATTATGGTCATCATCCAACTGAAATTTTAGCAACTTTAAAAACTGCCAAAAATTTAGTCAAAAATAATCAAGTGATTTGTGTTTTTCAACCGCACAAATATTCACGTGTTCACGATTTATTTAATGAATTTTGTAACGCTTTTATTGACGCTGATTGTGTAATTGTTTCCGATATTTATTCGGCGTCGCAGGCTCCGATTGAAGGCATTACACAAGATACAATTATTGCCGGAATCAAAAAAACTGGACATAAAAATGTTATAAAATTAAATCATGAAAATGATTTGGCATCAATTTTGAAAGCTCAAATTAATAAAGGTGATTTAGTTTTATGCACGGGCGCGGGAACCATTAGTTCTTGGGCTTACAAGCTTGAAGAGCAATTAAAAAATTTATAAAATGTCATTATTAATCACCGATTTAGAAACCAAAAATTCGATGCTCGAAGCTTTTCCCTTGATTCATCAAATGTATAAAAAAATGGATTATAAAGCCTTTGAAATTGCTCTTGATGAGATGATTTTAAATAATAATTATAAAATGGTTGCCGGATTTGTTGATAATAAAATGGTTGCGGTTTCGGGTTATTGGATCGCAAGAATGCTTTATTGTGGGCGTTATCTGCAAGCTTCTAATTTGGTGGTTGATGAAAATTTTCGTGGTCGCGGGATTGGTAAAAAAATCCTTAATTACCTTGAAAACAAGGCTCGTAATTTAGGTTGCGACAAGATGGCTCTTGATTCTTACACTGAAAATAAAAAATCTCATTCTCTTTACTTTAACGAAGATTTTTATATTCGTGGCTTCCATTTTATGAAGGATTTATAACATTTCCAATAAAAAAATATCACTTAAGGACTGCAAATTAAGCAAAATATTTTTGTTGGAAATAGCATTAAAACTCTCTATTAGCTAATTCTAAATGTTGCGGAGTGCCGATGTGAAAGTAATCGCCCTTTAATTCAATTCCCTCAATGCGATTTAAAATATTTGCAGAATTTACGGCGGTTTTATAGAATTTTCCAACCGAAAAACATTTTTCATGATTACCAAGCAAGACCTTTGGATTAAGGATTTGCAAGCCAACATAAACATGGCTCATTAAGACTTTTTGTTGATTTTGTGATTTTTTATGATGTAATTTTTTACCGATTAAATCGAAATCTCCAAAAGATTGTGAACTGCCATCATAGCCCCAAAAATCTTCAACTTTTTTTAGTCCAAGTAAAAAATCATGCGAGTTAATATCAAAATTTTCACTTAAAAAATTTAAGTCTGAAAAATTATTTTTATTACGCCACAAAACATCGCCATTCAAGGTTAGAAGAGGTTTATCAATATCAATTTTATCAAGCGCATAAATTAAACCACCGCCCGTTTCAACTTTTTCGACTTCACGTGAAAGAATAATTTTTGGATTATTTAAAGAATGAAGATGTTTTTCAATTTCTTCGGCGAGATAATAAGCGTTGATAATAATTTTTTCTAGCGTTGGAATTTCATCTAATTTTGCCAAAATATAATCGAGAATTGATTTATTTTTAACCTCTAGAAGTGGCTTGGGCGTTAATTCAGTAAGTGGCCGCATTCTTTCACCGCGTCCCGCACAAAAAATAAAAGCTTGGGTAATTTTGGTCATAATTTTTTAGGTTTTGTTAGGAAATAATTGTGTCGCCGTGGCGCCACCTTCAATTTGATAAGTTAAAACTCCACCGGATTGCGCCGTCCACAATCTTTTATAATAACCATTAAGCTCAAGAAGCTCTTCATGGCAACCATCCTCAACTATTTTACCATTGGAAAAAACTAAAATTCGATCCATCATTTGCAAAGTCGAAAGACGATGAGCAATTACTAAAGTTGTTTTGTCTTTCATCAAGCTTTTCAAGCTTTCTTGAATTATATTTTCATTGACCGAATCAAGTTGACTAGTCGCTTCATCGAGCACTAAAATTGGGGCATTTTTGAAGAAAGCTCGAGCAATTGCAATTCTTTGACGCTGACCACCAGAAAGCTTAATGCCACGCTCTCCGACTTGAGAATAATAGCCATCGGGCATCGCTTCGATAAATTTATGTGCCGAAGCTTTTTGCGCCGATTCTTTAACTTTTTGCAAAAGATGTTCTTTGTTTAAAGGCTCTTTGTTGCCGTAAGAAATATTTTCGATTAAGTTACGATGAAATAAAATTGCCTCTTGCGGAATAACGCCAATCGCTTCATGCAAGGAGTCTTGCGAAACCTGAGAAATGTCTTGATTATCAATTAAAATTCTACCTTCTTTAACATCATAAAAACGCAATAATAAATTTATAAAAGTTGATTTGCCACTGCCCGAACGCCCAACCAAACCAACCCTTTCCCCCGCTTTTATTTTAACCGATTTATCACTAAAAAGTGGATTGCTATCATCATAAGAAAATTTAACTTTATCGAAAATTATTTCACCTTTGGAAACATGAATTTTTTCTTTGCAATCCTTGACTTCACGAGCTTTTTCAATAACTTCCAGCGCCTCTTTAATTACACTAAATTCTTCAAGAAAATTACGAATTTGCTTCATCGCATCTTGAATTATATTATGCAAAAAATTATTAATTCCAAAAATTAAAATAAAATCGCCGACGGTAACTTGTTGATTAGCATAAAGCCACACCAAAAAAGCGAAACATAAAATAAAATAAAAGGATGAAATCAATCCTAAAACGGTGTAATATTTATTTAAATAAATACCTCTTTGTGAATAAAGATTGGCGAATTTTTTCTGAAATTTATCAACGCGATTAAGTTCAAATCTAGCGCTTGAAAATAATTTTATATTTTGAATATTGGCGAAAATATCAACAATATTTCCCATAATCCGACTTTGTTGATTAGCCACATTCATTGAAACTCGATTGGTGATTAGGGCGGATCGGTAAGCAATCGGAATAATAATAATCACCCACAAAACTAAACCAATGGCGAAAAAATAATTAATCGAACTAAGAACAAGAAAGGCAAAAAACACTGCCAAAATTCCACCTACAAAATTATACAAAAATATTTCGATAATTTTTGGAGTCGAATTAAATAAATCACGAACCTTATTTACCAACGATCCAGAAAAGTTATTTTGAAAAAAATGATGCGATTGATTTAAAAGTTTTTGAATTGATTCATGGGTGATTTGATGACGCAATTTTGGCAAAAACATCGTCCACGCATAATCAGAAATTCTTAAAATTATACTCGGCAAAACTATCAAAAAAGCAAGAAGCATCATGATATCTATGGTCTCCTCAATAACGAGACTATGTTCCGTAACTATAATTTTATTTAACAGAATTTTTGAAACAAGTGGCACTAAAGAAATGTTGATCGCTATAAAAATTATTACAAAAAAATGCAAAAATAAATAAAGCTTGAAAGGTTTAATTGAGCGGATAATGAAAGAGAAAACCTTTTTACTATTGGTCATCGAATTAAAATAGGGTTTGTGAATATTTAAAATATTTTATGAAAAATATAATTTAATATATCTTTATTTACACTCTATAAATTTGTTATTTTTTATATAAAGTCAAGACCAATATCAACTATTTTTGCAGAATTTGTTAAAGAACCGATGGAGATGAAGTCGATGTCAAAATTTTTATAATGATGAATATTTTCTAAATTAATACCGCCCGAAACCTCGATTTCTATGGCTTTAGAGTGATTACGAATTGCATCAATTGATTTTTGCAACTCCTCAAAATTCATATTATCAAGCATAATAATATTTGGATTAAATTTTAAACACTCAACAACTTGTAAATAATTATCGCATTCAATTTCGATTTTCACATTATTTGTATTACTTAAAACTCGCTCCAAAGCTTTGTCAACGCCACCGCAAGCATTGATATGATTATCCTTAATTAAAATTAAATCAACTAAATTAAATCGATGATTTTTTCCGCCACCACATTTTACCGCATATTTTTGAAGCTCACGCAAGTTGGGTAAAGTTTTTCTTGTGTCGAGAATTTTTATTTTTGAATTATTCAATGCCTCAACATGCTTTTTTGTTGCAGTTGCGATGGCGCTTAAATGTTGAATTAAATTTAAAATTATTCTCTCGCCGGCTAGAATAATTTTAACATCGCCTGAGCCAGAAACTATTGATTCTCTTGTCTTTACGCCATCTCCATCGGCAAAAAAATATTTTAAATCCAAGGTGCAATTTTGAAATTTTGTAGAATTTTTAAGTTGAAAAAAAACTTCTTCGACAATTTTTTTACCACAAAAAACCAAATCTTCGCGAGCATTAATTGCAAATTTACATTTAGTGTCTTCGTCGATTGTTAAATCTGAAGTTAAATCATTAAAAGCTTCGTCTTCTTTTAAGGCTGATTCAATAATTTTTGGTAAAGTTTTCAAAGAATTTTCTAACATTTCTTTGGGTTAAAATTCTGGTTTTTTAATTTGGATAAACGATTATTTATAAAATTACGCATGAAATTCATTTCTTCAACCGAAATTTGTCTTTTACCACTTTCGTTTTCATCCATTAAATTTTTTATAACCTTGAAAGCCATGCATCCATCGCCTTTTTTTTCGCCAATGAATGCCGGCATTTGTTTGGTCCAAAGTGGGGCCTCTTTAGCTTCATTTTTAGCTAATTTTTCGGCAAAATATAAAGATTTATCAAGATCTTCTAAATCTTTTTTGGCGATAAAAGTTGCTTGAAAAAGCCACCACCAATTTTTATCAATATCAACCGAAGAATGCTCATCGAGATATTTTAAAACATAATTTATATGTTCCGGATTAGAAGATTGAGAATAATAATAGCTTGCCAAAGAGGGCACTATTTTTGATTCATGATTTAGTTGATCTAAAATTGTCATCCAATCATAAACTCGCGAATAATCATATTTTTTCAAACTAACAAAACCTGCAAAAACATCACCAGAATTTTGCAATCTAGAAGCTAAAACTCTAAATAAAAACTCTTCATCACCAAAGGATGCACCTTTGATAAAATGCTTTGATGGTGCCGGCGGAACAATGTCATAATTAATGCGATATTTTTCTGCAATTCTCCAAAAAAATATTTGCAAAATAAAAACCAAAACAAAGAGCCAAAAAAAAATTTTATGCGAGTAAATATAAAAAAATAATCTGAAATTTTTCACAATAAACCTAACTAAATCTAAAATTGTTTTTTCTTAAAATCATGAAATGCCATAAAAATCATCAATGACAAATATATTATTGATTGAAAAAGAATAATTAATAAAACCACATTTTCCTTTATTCCATAAATTGCCCAAGAACTCTGCGCAAATAAATCAAGTCGTGGAAATAAAACCGATAAAATTTTTAAAGCACTAGCTAAT
The DNA here is from genome assembly GCA_044237235.1 of Rickettsiales bacterium. GTDB lineage: Bacteria > Pseudomonadota > Alphaproteobacteria > Rickettsiales > UBA1997 > CAILUF01. The sequence goes on along the minus strand of JBIIFQ010000001.1, from coordinate 3,788 downwards.
CCACCTTGAGAAATCGAAGAATAATCTTCGGGCATGTCGATTGCCATCACAAACATTCCCATCAATCTTGAGAGGGCGTAGAATCCGAATGAAGCTAAAATTGCTGAAAAGGAATTTTTTAAAATTAACGAACTCAATAAAGCAAAGCTAATGATGATTAAATTCTCAGAGAGAGTTGTTAAAAACCAAAAAAGAGTGCCGATTTTATTAACCGGAAAAATCAAATAAACTATTGCGGTTATTGGGAAAAGAATCAAAAAATTGGCAATAAAAAAACCAAGTAGATAACCAAGAATAAATTTTTCACGCGAAATTGATTTTGATAAAATAAATTCAATTTCTTTATTTTCAAAGGCTCGACTTACATTGATGCAAACAAAAAGAATCATGCCGATTGATAAAATTGTTCTAATTGTCGCGAGAGAGTAAGCGATTGAGGATTGATTTTGCTCAGCCAGCATGGTGGTTCCTAAAAATATAGAAACCGCGAAGGCGACGGCAATTGAGATAAAGAGACCTAGATATAAACGGTCTCTGAGACCATTTTTTAAAATATATTTAAGAATTGAATTCATTTTTTAAAAAAAATTGCGACGGTTAACATCATATTTTTCTTGTAAATCGCGATCTACCTTATTGGCTCTAGTTCCGCTATTTACAATAGTTGCCTTAATAAATATTACAGTTTCGCTTACATCGGATGATTTTTCCATAGATTTAAATAACCAACCAAAAATTGGAATTCTTCTTAGGAATGGAATGCCACCTTGATTCCCAGTTGAAGTATCTTTCATCAAGCCACCCAATATAACCACATTTCCCGAAACAATTTTTACCGTAGTTGTTATTTCACGAGTGGTAATTATTGGCACTGAATTAGCATAGCTAAAGTTTGCCGTGTTAGCTGTTGCCGGATCTTTTACATCACCAGTTTTTTGCGTAATTTTTGGCGAAATACTCATGGTGATTTCACCAGTTTTTAAGTTAATTGATGGTGTAATTTCGATTTGCACTCCAACATTTTCTTCTTGTTTAGTTGAGGTGACGGTGGTTGCAACTGTTGATGCTGCTGTTCCCGTAGTTGTTCCCTGAGCACTTTGTTGCGCCTCAACTTTAAAATAAACTAATTTTTCGGCAAAATTTAAAGAAGCTTTTTGATTATTCATGGCATGAATTCTCGGACTAGAAATTGCCTTGGTCGAACCAAATTTCGACATGGCATCTACCGCAATATTGATATCGCCACCAAAAATTTTCAGAGCTGGATTTGCCATAGTTGCCATGGCGGCGAAGTTAGTATCGGCATCAGGCGAACCAAATTTAAAAAGATCTTGCGACCAATCAATCCCCGCCCTAAATTTATCCGACAAAGAAACCTCGATAACTTTAGCTTCAATCAAAACTTGAGTTGATGATTGCTTGCTTACATCTTCCAAATATTTTTCAATGGCGTCATGCTGTTTTTGCGTAGCATAAATTGTTAACATGCCCGCGGTTTTATTGGGCGTAACACTTGCTGACGATGCAGAACCTTCGCTAGAGCTTGAATCTTTTTCTGAGGTAAAAATATTTTCGATATTGGTTTGAACATCATCCCACAATGGCGAATCATCGAGATAATCAACAAAATAATTCTTCATAAAAGGCTTATCTGTTTCAAAATACAAAACTTTATTTTTATAAGAATAACGAAGATTACCTTGAGTTGCAATGCGATCAATAATTTCTTTAAATGGACGATTTTTAGCATTAATAATTACTCCACCTGAAATTTTTGGATCGACGTCGACATCAATTTCAGCGATTCTTCCAAGCTCAATTAATACGTCGCGAAGCGGAACTTGATCGGTAACGTAAAAAGAAATTATTTTCTCACCGCCAATTTTTGGAACAGGAGGGGAGACTATGACTCTGTTGAGTCGCGGGATTGGACTATCAGCTTTAATTGCATCTTCTTTAGCTTTTTTCTGGTCAATTTTTGACTTTATAATTGAATCTTTAATATCTTTTTCAGTTAAGCCAATATCATCAAAATAGGGGTCGACCTTTCCTTGCGAACATGAGAAGTCGCAAAAGATTAGCGAAAACAAAAAGCTATATTTAATGATTTTTTTGTAAGTCTTCACCTAAATTTTAATTTGATTATTAATTTGCAAATTTATTTTATTTTTGATAAGTTATTTCAAAAAAAATTTTTAGCAAATAATTTTATTTAAATTAAACTTATTTTTTTAAATTTTCTCAAAAAAAATAATTATTATTTTTGCATTACAAATTTAAAATTTTTCCAAAAATGCTCAAAGAACAAGATAAAATTTTTACAAATATATACGGATTTCAATCAAACAACTTAGAAAGCTCTAAGCAAAGAGGCGATTGGTCACAAACTAAAAAATTTATTGATAATGGAAGCGAGTGGATAATTGAACAAATAAAAAATTCCGGATTAAGGGGGCGCGGTGGAGCTGGCTTTCCAACTGGCACCAAATGGTCATTTGTTCCAAAAAAAACCGATCCTAAAATCGGTAAACCACATTATTTAGTTATTAACGCCGATGAGTCTGAGCCTGGAACTTGCAAGGATCGCGACATTTTACGCAATGAACCTCATAAATTAATTGAGGGATGTCTAATCGCTTCAAAAGCAATCAATGCTAACACCTGTTATATTTATATTCGTGGCGAATATTATAACGAATCCATCGCTTTACAAAAAGCCATCGACGAAGCTTATGATGCCAAGTTAATTGGCAAAAACGCCTGTGGCTCTGATTGGAATTTAGATATTTTTATTCATCGTGGCGCGGGAGCTTATATTTGTGGCGAAGAAACCGCTCTTCTAGAAAGTCTCGAGGGCAATAAAGGTCAACCGCGACTAAAGCCACCTTTCCCAGCTTTAATTGGCTTATACGGATCCCCAACAGTGGTTAACAATGTTGAATCAATCGCAGTTGTTCCTGAAATTTTGCGTCGCGGAGCTGAATGGTTTGCGTCAATTGGTCGCGAAAAAAACACCGGCACTAAAATTTTTTGCATTTCAGGACATGTTAATAAGCCTTGCAATGTCGAAGAAGAAATGGGAATTCCGTTAAAAGAATTGATTGAAAAACATGCTGGCGGAGTTATCGGCGGATGGGATAATCTTTTGGCAATAATTCCCGGAGGATCTTCCGTTCCATTAATTAAAAAAGAAATATGCGACACGGTTTTAATGGACTTCGATTCTTTAAAAGCGGTCGGCACTGGACTTGGAACGGCGGGCGTTATCGTTATGAATAAATCTACCGACATTATCGATGCCATCGCCCGGCTTTCACATTTTTACAAACATGAATCTTGTGGTCAATGCACGCCTTGTCGTGAAGGAACGGGTTGGATGATGCGAATTATGGATCGCATGGTTCAAGGTGATGCCAAAGTTGCAGAAATTGATCAGCTTTATAATTTAAGTAAACAAATTGAAGGCCACACCATTTGTGCTTTGGGCGATGCGGCAGCTTGGCCAGTTCAAGGTTTAATAAAAAATTTCCGCGAAGAAATGGTCAAAAGAATTGAAGACAAAATATAATTTTATCGACTAAAATCATGGAAAAAATTGTTGCCTTAATCACCGCTTGCGGAAGAGGAAATCGCTTCAATCGAGGCGAAGGAATTCCAAAACAATATCTTCCACTTGCTGGAATACCAATGCTTCGTCATTCAATTTTAGCATTTTTAAATCATCCACAAGTTTCCGATGTTTTATGCGTAATTCATCCCGACGATGTTGAGCTTTATGAGCAAGCCTC